>CAMDTE010000006.1 GCA_945907425.1 Owenweeksia hongkongensis DSM 17368
CCAGGTTCTGTGAAGCCTCACACCAAATTCAAGGCCGAGGTCTACATCTTGAAAAAAGAAGAGGGTGGCCGTCACACGCCATTCCACAACCGTTACCGTCCACAGTTTTACTTGCGTACAACAGACGTAACGGGTGAGATCATGTTGCCAGCAGGTGTTGAGATGGTGATGCCAGGTGACAACTTGTCTATCGAGGTACACTTGATTGCTCCTGTAGCTATCAACCAGGGTCTTCGTTTCGCTATCCGCGAGGGTGGACGTACGGTAGGTGCTGGTCAGGTAACGCAGATCATCGAGTAATAGCAATTACCCAGGGAATAGGGTGTTTTGGGGTAAAACTCGAAACACCTTTTCCCATCTACGGGTGTAGTTCAAGGGTAGAATAGAGGTCTCCAAAACCTTTGATGGGAGTTCGAATCTCTCCACCCGTGCAAGGCGAAAAACTGAATAATGGAAAAATTGAAATCCTATATTAACGAATCCTTGCAAGAGTTTGCAAAGCATGCTACTTGGCCAACATGGAATGAGTTACAAAAGAGCACAGTGTTGGTCATTGTGGCCTCTATTTTGTTTTCTTTAGTGATTTTTGGTATGGACAAGTCTATCGGTACTGTCTTGGATTTTGTTTATTCTCTTTTTGCATAAGAAGGCATGAGCGAAACAGGAAAGAAGTGGTACGTTGTTCGCGCCATCAGTGGCCAGGAGAACAAGATCAAGTCGTATATCGAGAATGAAATATCTCGTGTAGGCTTGAGCGATTTGATGGGTCAAATTTTGATCCCTACGGAAAAGGTATACCAAATCCGTAACGGAAAGAAAGTCTTTAAGGAGCGCAATTATTTCCCTGGTTACATCATGGTTGAGATTTTATTGTCGGGTGAAGCAGTTCACACGATAAAAAATGTGACCGGAGTGATTGGATTTCTCAGCGAAACGAAAGGGGGAGGACCTACTCCGCTTCGACTGAGTGAAGTCAATCGTATGCTGGGAAAAGTAGACGAGTTAGCAGAATCAGCGGAACTAATTACGGTTCCTTTTGTTATTGGAGAAACAGTGAAAGTGATCGACGGACCCTTCCGAGATTTTTCAGGCACTGTTGAAAAAATATTTGAAGAAAAGAGAAAATTGGAAGTGACGGTGAAAATTTTTGGCCGGAAAACTCCGTTGGAACTTGGATTCATGCAAGTGGAGAAAGAATCTTAAAACGGAGGGTGCTCCCGTTTTTTGTCACTGTGGGCTTCCACCACGCGACGAAAGAAGAGTCCACAGAAGTAACTAATGAGTAATAACTAGACAATGGCTAAAGAGGTAAGCGCAATGATCAAGCTGCAGGTTCGCGGTGGTGCTGCCAACCCTTCGCCTCCCGTGGGTCCTGCCCTGGGTGCGAAAGGTGTCAACATCATGGAATTTTGCAAGCAATTCAATGCACGCACGCAAGAAAAGCAAGGAAAGCTCTGCCCAGTGGTTATTACGGTGTATTCGGACAAATCGTTCGATTTCGTCGTTAAAAACCCGCCTGTGGCTGTGCAGCTGATGGAAGCCGCCAAAATAAAAGGGGGTTCAGCCATTCCTAATCGCACGAAGGTGGGCAAAGTAACTTGGGAACAAGTGAAGGCCATCGCGGAAGATAAAATGACCGACCTAAATTGTTTTACCATGAATTCAGCAATGAGCATGGTTGCCGGTACAGCACGTAGTATGGGTCTAACTGTTACGGGCCAGAAGCCCTTCTAACCCGTAAAGAGACTGAACTATGGCAAAACTGACTAAAAAACAGAAAGTAGCGAACGCACAGGTGGACGCTAACAAGGAATACACACTGGTAGATGCTGCCGCGTTGGTGAAAACCGTAAGCACAACGAAATTTGACGGAAGCGTTGATTTGGCTGTACGCTTAGGTGTTGATCCGCGCAAGGCAAATCAAATGGTGCGTGGTGTGGTAAGCCTCCCTCACGGAACGGGTAAAACGGTTCGCGTGTTGGCTTTGGTAACACCAGACAAAGAGGCCGAGGCTATCGCAGCGGGTGCTGATTTTGTTGGAATGGACGAGTATTTGGATAAAATCAAAAACGGCTGGACAGACGTGGATGTCATCATCACAGTTCCTGCTGCCATGGGTAAACTCGGACCTTTGGGTCGTGTGTTAGGACCTCGTGGTTTGATGCCTAACCCAAAGACTGGAACCGTGACAATGGAAATCGGCAAAGCCGTTACGGAAGTAAAGGCGGGAAAAATTGATTTCAAAGTGGACCGTTATGGCATTGTACATGCTTCTGTAGGACGTGTTTCTTTTGCGGCTGATAAGCTTACTGAGAACGCAGAAGAAGTAATCAAGGCCTTGGTGCGTATGAAACCAACCGCTGCAAAAGGCACCTACATAAAAAGTATATACTTGAGCCCAACCATGGGCCCTGGTGTTGCTGTAGACACTAAATCTATCTAATACACTCTACCATGACTAAAGAGGAAAAAAATCAATCCATTGAGGCATTGGTAAGCGTATTGGAAGGAACCAATATTGTTTACTTGACCGATACTTCAGGATTGGATGCGGAAACGACGAGCAATTTGCGTCGGGTTTGCGCCAAGCAAGGAATTACCTTGACTGTGGTAAAGAACACGCTGTTGAAAAAGGCCATGGAACGTTCTTCAAAGAATTTTGATGAACTCTACGGTTCGCTGCACGGCAACACGAGCATCATGACTGCTGAGATAGGAAATGCCCCTGCGCGACTTATCAAGGATTTCCGCAAAGGAACAATGACCAAGCCCATGTTGAAAGGGGCTTACATTGACGAAGCGGTATTCGTTGGCGAAAATCAGCTCGATACACTGGCAACACTGAAGTCTCGCGAAGAATTGATTGGCGATATTCTTCTGTTGTTGCAAAGTCCGGCCAAAAATGTTATTTCTGCTTTGCAAAATGGCGCGGGTCAAAAAATTGCAGGTTTGGTGAAAACCCTAGAAACCCGCAACGCTTAATTTTAGAACGCACTCAGCTTTTCACTGTATTAATTTAAACTGTTAAAATTCAAAACAATGTCTGATATCAAAACCCTTGGTGACGCTCTTGTGAACCTCACCGTAAAAGAAGTAAGCGAACTCGCTTCTTATTTGAAAGTAGAATACGGAATCGAGCCTGCTGCTGCTGCAGTGGCTGTTGCTGCTGGCCCAGCTGCTGGTGGTGCTGCCGAAGTAGAAGAAAAAACTTCTTTTGATGTAATCCTTAAAGAGGCGGGTCCTTCTAAATTGGCCGTAGTTAAACTTGTAAAAGAGATGACCGGTTTGGGTCTTAAAGAAGCCAAAGACGCTGTAGATGCAGCTCCTGGCAAGATCAAAGAAGGCGTTTCTAAAGACGAGGCCGAAGCCCTGAAAAAACAGCTTGAAGAGGCTGGGGCTGTGGTTGAGTTGGCATAAGCCTACTAATCTCCCTTTTTTGTTTAGGTCCTTGGGGCAACCCAGGGCCTAAACTCTTTTTCATTTTTTGATTTCCACGTCACTAAGCGGTGAATTCCATGGCGAAAGCAACCTCAAGGATTAATTTCTCCTCCACATCTGCCCCGGCTGATTGCCCGGACTTTTTGGATATCCAAATTAAGTCGTTCCAAGACTTCTTTCAAATAGAAACGAAGGCAGACGACAGGAAGTTAGAAGGGTTATTCAAAACCTTTTCAGAAAACTTCCCCATCACTGATTCACGGAACCAGTTTGTTCTTGAATTTATCGACTATTTCGTCGATCCGCCCCGATACTCCGAAATGGAGTGCATCCAGCGCGGTTTAACCTTTAGCGTTCCTTTGAAGGCGCGTTTAAAATTGTATTGCACTGATCCAGAGCACGAAGACTTTGACACAACGGTGCAAGACGTGTATTTGGGCACCATTCCTTACATGACTCCACGCGGCACGTTTATCGTGAACGGCGCTGAGCGTGTTGTGGTGTCTCAATTGCACCGTTCACCGGGCGTATTTTTTGGACAAAGTTTCCATGCTAACGGCACGAAGCTATATTCTGCCCGGGTTATTCCTTTCAAAGGAAGCTGGATTGAGTTCGCAACCGACATCAACAATGTCATGTATGCGTACATCGACCGGAAGAAAAAGTTGCCTGTAACCACTTTGTTCCGTGCCATTGGGTACGAGCGAGATAAGGATATTTTGGAAATTTTCGGACTGGCTGAGGAAGTTAAAGTATCCAAAGCAGGCCTAAAGCGTGTTCTTGACCGCAAATTGGCTGCGCGTGTGTTGAAATCATGGCGCGAAGACTTTGTGGACGAAGACACCGGAGAGGTTGTATCCATCGAGCGAAACGAAGTGATCCTTGAGCGCGACACAGTCTTAGAAAAGGAACACCTTGACATGATATTAGAGGCGGATATTCAAACCATCTTGTTGCACAAAAGCGATGCAGAGGCCGGAGAATATTCCATTATATACAATACTTTACAAAAAGACCAGACAAACTCTGAGCGCGAGGCGGTTGCCTATATTTACCGTCAATTGCGCAATGCAGAAGCGCCGGATGAAGAAACGGCACGTGGTATTATTGATAAATTATTTTTCTCAGAACAGCGCTACAGTTTAGGGGATGTAGGTCGTTATCGTTTGAACCAAAAATTAGGTTTGAACATCGATTCATCCAACCAAGTATTGACTAAATTGGACATAATTTCTATCGTCCGTTACTTGATCGAATTGATCAATAGCAAAGCGGAGGTAGATGACATTGACCACTTGAGCAATCGTCGCGTGCGCACAGTAGGTGAACAATTGGCGAATCAATTTGGCGTAGGATTGTCTCGTATGGCGCGTACTATTCGCGAGCGAATGAATGTTCGTGACAACGAGGTATTTACTCCGGTTGACCTAATCAATGCAAAGACATTGAGTTCGGTCATCAACTCCTTCTTTGGCACAAACCAATTGAGTCAGTTTATGGATCAAACCAATCCGTTGGCGGAGATTACGCACAAGCGTAGACTTTCAGCCCTCGGGCCGGGTGGATTGAGTCGTGAACGCGCTGGATTTGAGGTTCGTGACGTTCACTACACGCATTATGGACGTCTTTGCCCGATCGAAACACCGGAAGGTCCCAATATCGGTTTGATTTCTTCCCTGTGCGTTTTTGCCAAGATTAACGGAATGGGCTTCATTGAAACTCCTTACCGTAAAATTGAAGACGGAAAAGTAAATTTGCTGGATGCACCGGTTTATTTGTCTGCTGAGGCGGAAGAAAACCGCGTCATTGCACAGGCTAACGCCAAATTGAATGCGGATGGTTCTTTTGTAAATCCACGTGTGAAAGTGCGTGATGAAGGAGATTTTCCGATGATGGAGCCCACACAAATCGATATGATGGACGTGGCCCCCAATCAAATCGCCTCTATATCCGCTTCTTTGATTCCTTTCTTGGAGCACGATGATGCGAACCGTGCTTTGATGGGATCCAACATGATGCGTCAGGCCGTGCCTTTGCTGCGTCCTGAAGCACCCATTGTAGGAACCGGACTGGAATGGCAAGTGGCGAAGGATTCGCGCGTTTTGATCAATTCAGAAGGTGTGGGTACCGTCAAGTATGTAGACGCTATTGAAATTCATATCGAATACGATCGTACGGAAGAAGATGCTTTGGTGAGCTTTGAAAGCAATATCAAAGTTTATCCTTTGGTAAAATTCCTGAAAACGAATCAAAGTACTACGGTTAACCTTCGACCCATTGTCGTAAAAGGAGAACGTGTATCCGAAGGACAGGTGTTGTGTGAAGGCTATGCAACTCAAGGCGGTGAATTGGCTTTAGGGCGCAACCTATTGGTGGCCTTCATGCCGTGGAAAGGATACAATTTTGAGGATGCCATCGTTATCAATGAGCGGGTTGTTCGTGAGGATATTTTCACAAGCATTCACATTGATCAATATTCTTTGGATGTACGCGATACCAAATTAGGTATGGAAGAGTTGACGTCGGACATTCCCAACGTCAGCGAAGAAGCGACCAAAGATTTGGATGAAAACGGAATCATCCGCGTTGGTGCGGAAGTGAAACCGGGAGACATCCTTATTGGTAAAATCACGCCCAAAGGAGAAAGCGATCCTTCACCAGAAGAAAAGCTGCTGCGCGCCATCTTTGGTGACAAAGCAGGGGATGTAAAAGATGCTTCTTTGAAGGCGTCTCCTAGTTTGAACGGTGTGGTGATAGACAAGAAATTGTTTAGCCGCAGTCTGAAAGACAAGAGTCAACGAAAGAAAGACAAGGAAGAATTGGAGACATTGGAGCTGGAGTTTGCCTCTCAGTTGGAAACACTTCGTACGTCTTTCTTAGAAAAATTGGGCCAATTGGTTGCCGGTAAAACGAGCCAAGGAGTAACCAATGATTTGAATGAAGAAGTGATTCCGAAAGGCATCAAATTCACTCAAAAGGTGTTAAATGCCGTAGAAGATTATACTCACTTAATTGGGGGTGTGTGGACAACTGATACAGATAAAAATGTCTTGATTCAACGGTTGTTGCACAACTATAAAATCAAAGTCAGTGATATTACGGGTGTTTATCGCCGGAAAAAATTCACGATCAGTGTGGGTGACGAATTGCCAGCCGGTATTGTGAAATTGGCCAAAGTGACCATAGCCAAAAAGCGCAAGCTGAAGGTGGGTGATAAAATGGCGGGCCGTCACGGTAACAAAGGAATTGTGGCAAAAATTGTTCGTGAGGAAGACATGCCTTTCTTGGAGGATGGAACGCCTGTAGATATCGTATTGAATCCGCTGGGAGTGCCTTCTCGAATGAACATTGGCCAGATTTACGAAACCGTTCTGGGTTGGGCTGGAATGAAATTGGGACGCAAATTTGCCACCCCTATTTTTGACGGTGCTACATTGGATGAAATCGGTGACCAATTGAAAGAAGCGGGATTGTCTGAGTTCGGGCATACCCATTTGTTCGATGGTGGAACAGGAGATCGTTTTGACCAAAAGGCAACCGTAGGTGTGATTTACATGTTGAAATTGGGCCACATGGTGGACGACAAAATGCATGCACGTTCTATAGGACCGTACTCATTGATTACGCAACAACCATTGGGCGGTAAAGCGCAGTTTGGTGGTCAGCGATTTGGAGAGATGGAAGTGTGGGCATTGGAGGCTTTTGGTGCTTCCAACATCTTACGAGAAATCTTAACCGTTAAGTCAGATGACGTAGTGGGCCGTGCGAAAACGTACGAAAGCATAGTCAAAGGCGAACGTATGCCAGAACCGGGTATTCCCGAGTCATTCAACGTGTTGTTGCATGAACTTCAGGGCTTGGGTCTGAAAGTAACATTGGATTGATTTTATTATAGAAAGTAAAAGGGAAACTATGCTTCATAAAGCCGATCAAAATACAGGTCAATTTGAATCAATTACCATCAGCCTGGCCTCTCCGGAGTACTTGTTGGGCCGCTCTAGCGGTGAGGTGTTGAAACCAGAAACCATCAATTACAGAACGCACAAACCGGAGAGAGATGGTTTGTTTTGTGAGCGCATTTTCGGACCTGTGAAGGACTTCGAATGTGCATGCGGAAAGTACAAACGTATTCGTTACAAAGGAATTGTCTGTGACCGTTGCGGTGTAGAGGTGACAGAGAAAAAAGTGCGCAGGGAGCGTATTGGACACATCAGCTTGGTGGTTCCGGTTGCGCATATCTGGTATTTCCGTTCTTTACCCAATAAAATCGGCTATCTTTTAGGGGTACCTAGCAAGAAACTCGATATGATCATTTACTACGAGCGATACGTAGTGATTCAAGCGGGATTAGCGGTTGATCAGGACGGAAAGTCTTTTGACATGATGCAATTCTTGACGGAGGAAGAGTATTTGGACGCTTTGGATCGCTTGCCGAATCAGGACAATCACTACTTGGATGACTCAGACCCCAACAAGTTCATTGCTAAAATGGGTGCTGATGCCTTATTGATGTTGTTACATCGCATTGATTTGACCGCCTTATCCTACGATTTGCGTCACCGTGCGAACAATGAGACGTCGCAACAGCGGAAGCAAGAAGCATTGAAGCGATTGCAGGTGGTAGAAAATTTGCGCGAAGCCAATGTGCGTTTTGAGAACAAACCAGAGTGGATGATCATGAAAGTTATTCCTGTGATACCACCGGAATTGCGTCCTTTGGTGCCCTTGGATGGCGGTCGTTTTGCCACTTCAGATTTGAACGATTTGTACCGTCGGGTCATCATCCGTAACAATCGATTGAAGCGATTGCTAGAAATCAAAGCGCCAGAAGTGATTTTGCGTAATGAAAAGCGGATGCTGCAAGAAGCAGTAGATAGCTTGTTTGATAACACGCGCAAGGCTAGTGCTGTAAAAACAGAGAGCAATCGCGCTTTGAAGTCATTGTCTGACAGCTTAAAAGGAAAACAAGGTCGATTCCGTCAAAATTTATTGGGTAAACGGGTAGATTACTCTGCGCGTTCGGTGATTGTTATCGGGCCTGAATTGAAATTGCACGAGTGCGGCTTACCCAAAGACATGGCGGCAGAATTATTCAAGCCGTTTGTTGTACGCAAGTTGATTGAGCGCGGCATTGTGAAAACGGTGAAGAGCGCTAAAAAGATTATTGACAAACGCGATCCCGTAGTTTGGGATATTTTAGAAAACGTAATGAAGGGCCATCCTGTTCTGTTGAACCGCGCTCCTACATTGCACCGTTTGGGAATTCAGTCATTCCAGCCCAAGTTGATTGAAGGGAAGGCCATTCAGTTGCACCCTTTGACTTGTACGGCATTCAATGCTGACTTTGACGGAGACCAAATGGCTGTCCATTTGCCTTTGGGACCGGCGGCTATTTTGGAAGCGCAGATTTTGATGTTGGCTTCGCACAATATTTTGAATCCGGCCAATGGCTCACCGATTACTGTACCTTCCCAAGACATGGTCTTGGGCTTGTACTACATGACCAAAGCCCGTCGCGATGCTCCCGAGTACCCTGTCAAAGGGGAGGGAAAGGTGTTTTATTCCGCGGAAGAGGTGGGCATTGCCTACAATGAAAAAAAGGTGGACCTACACGCAATCGTTAAAGTACGACGCGAAGGATCTTTGATTGAAACCACCGTGGGTCGCATACTGTTCAATCAAGCGGTGCCAGCAAAGGCGGGATACATCAACGAGCTGTTGACGAAAAAGGCTTTGCGCGACATCATAGCAGATATTTTGCGCAAAACGGATGTTCCGACCACGGCGAAATTTTTGGACGACATAAAGGGGTTGGGTTACAGCCATGCCTTCCGTGGCGGCCTGTCTTTTTCGTTAGGAGACATTATGATTCCAAAAGAAAAGGAGTCTTTGATCGCTGGTGCTAATTCGGAAGTGGAGAACATCTTCATGAATTACAATATGGGTCTGATCACCAACAACGAGCGTTACAATCAAGTCATCGATATCTGGACCAATGCCAATGCGCGCTTGACCCAGGCAGCGATGAATCAGTTGATCAATGATCGCCAAGGTTTCAACCCGATTTATATGATGTTGGACTCCGGTGCACGGGGTTCAAAAGAACAGATTCGTCAGCTATCGGGTATGCGTGGCTTGATGGCCAAGCCTCAAAAATCGGGTTCTGGTGGAGGAGAAATTATCGAAAATCCCATTATTTCAAACTTTAAAGAAGGTTTGTCCATCTTGGAGTACTTCATTTCTACCCACGGAGCACGTAAAGGATTGGCGGATACAGCGTTAAAGACGGCGGATGCGGGATACTTGACCCGTCGTTTGGTAGACGTTGCACAGGATGTCATCATTATGAACGACGATTGTGGCACCTTGCGCGGCTTGGAAATTACTCCTCTAAAGAAAAATGATGAGATTGTTGAGTCTCTGTTCGATCGTATTTTGGGTCGTGTATCGCTTGTAGATGTAATCAATCCGCATACGGGTGAAGTGCTTTTGGAATCAGGTCAATTGATCCATGAAACTGCCGCACGCCTGATTTCGGATTCTCCTATCGACATGGTGGAAGTGCGTTCCCCCTTAACGTGTGAGAGCAAACGCGGTATCTGCGCAAAATGCTACGGCCGGAATTTGGCTACCGCAAAACCAGCACAAATCGGTGAAACGGTCGGTGTCATTGCGGCTCAATCAATCGGTGAACCAGGAACACAGTTGACTTTGCGTACTTTCCACGTAGGGGGTACTGCGGGTAACGTTTCAGAAGAAAGTCGACTCACCGCGAAATTCGCGGGTGTGTTGGATTTAGAAGAGGTTCGCACGGTAAAGGGCGAGGATGCTGATGGTGCTATCATTGATATTGTCATTGGCCGGACCGGTGAGGTGAGAATCGTAGAGGAGAAGACAGGTATTGCCATTATGACGGCGAATATCCCCTACGGTGCTGCTTTAAAAGTGAAGAACGGAGCAAAAATTTCCAAGGGCGATGAAATTTGCACATGGGATCCGTACAATGCGGTGATTGTTGCCGAAATGGCAGGAGGCATTGCGTACGCAGACATTGTTCAAGGCGTTACGTACAAAGTGGAAATTGACGAGCAAACGGGCTTCCAAGACAAGGTAATTTCTGATTCAAGAAACAAAAAGCTTGTTCCGACACTTCAAATTGTGGACAAGAAAGGCAATGAATTGAAGCATTATACCTTGCCAGTGGGTGCGCACTTGATGGTAAACGATGGTGAAGATATCAAAGCCGGTAAGGTTTTGGTGAAAATTCCTCGCCGTGGAGCCAAAGCAGGTGATATCACGGGCGGTCTGCCGCGTGTAACGGAGTTGTTTGAAGCACGTAACCCATCCAATCCAGCAGTTGTTGCCGAAATTGACGGAACGGTTTCTTATGGTAAAATCAAACGAGGCAATCGTGAGATCATTATTGAAAGCCGCACTGGTAGTCAGTACAAGTATCTGATCAATCTAAATAAGCAGATTCTTGTACAAGAAAATGATTATGTGCGCGCAGGCACTCCTTTGAGCGACGGAGCCATAACACCATCGGATATTTTGGCGATTCAAGGTCCTATTAAGGTTCAGGAATACCTAGTGAACGAGATTCAGGAAGTTTATCGTATGCAAGGAGTGAAGATCAATGATAAACACTTTGAAGTGATTGTTCGTCAAATGATGCGTAAAGTTGAAATTCAAGATTCAGGAGATACGTTATTTTTGGAAGGGCATTTGGTTCATACCATGGATTTCATCGAGGTAAACGATGCAATTTTTGACAAGAAAGTCGTGGTTGAATCAGGCGATTCGGAAGAGTTTAAAGAGGGTATGATTGTTTCTGCCCGTCGCTTGCGCGATGAAAACAGCCGACTGAAACGTGGTGATATGCGTTTGGTAAGTGCGCGCGATGCGCAACCCGCTACTGCGCATGTAATACTTCAGGGTATTACACGTGCCTCTTTGCAAACGAAATCCTTCATTTCTGCCGCTTCGTTCCAAGAAACGACGAAAGTGTTGAACGAGGCAGCGGTTGCAGGAAAAGTAGATCGTTTGGATGGTTTGAAAGAAAATGTCATTGTTGGACACCGCATTCCTGCTGGAACAGGCATGAAGCGGTATTACACAAGCATCGTGGGATCGCAAGAAGACTACGACCAATTGATGGCAGCCAAAAACGTAGAAGTAGAAACGGCTGAGTAATTCATTCTGTATGGAAGGTTCTGTTGACGAAAACCAAATTCAAGTAGAATTGTCGCCTGAAATGGCGGACGGTGTCTATAGTAATTTAGCCATTATCAATCATTCCCATACGGAGTTCGTGGTCGATTTTTTACAGTTGATGCCTGGCGTTCCCAAGGCACGCGTAAAATCACGCGTTATTTTGACTCCACAGCATGCCAAACGCTTGGTCAATGCTTTGAAGGAAAACGTTGCGCGATTTGAAGCCGTCAACGGGACGATTGAGGAAGGACAAGCTCCTGCTCTTCCCCTGCATTTTGGCGGTCCGACAGGGCAAGCCTAAGATTAAAAAAGCCGGCATTCGCCGGCTTTTTTTTTGTTAAGACAGAAAGCCTCGCACCAGGGTGCGCAGCCCGTAAAACCCAAGCGCAGCTCCTCCAAACAGGAAAAGTAGCGTGACGATTCCCCAGCCGAAGTCACCTTGCCCAAAGGCCTTGGCGCCTACCCAGTGATACAAAGCGGGACCCGCAAAAAGCAACGGAAGAGCAATAGAGACGATGATAGCGCCTTTCATCACAAGATCATTATTGATAGCCATAGGAAATAGAATTTTCAAGTGCGTTTTGTAAAATAAGAAGTCCTTCTTCTAGTTCGTGGTCCGACACAGAAAGGGGTGGGGCGATACGCAATGCCTTGTTTTCAAACAAAAACCAATCGGTGAGCAATCCCCGTTCCAGTGCATATTTTTGAACAGACAAAACAGATTCGAAACGGGGTAGATGAACAGCCCATAACAATCCTACTCCTGTCACTTTTTGAACTCCGGGAAAGGATTTTAGCGCGTGGGACAAGCGCTTCCCCTTGTCAAGAACCTGGGAAATCCAGGACTCGGATTGGAGCAACTCCAAAGCCGCCAACCCTGCAGCGCAAGACACAGGATGACCGCCAAAGGTTGTAATGTGGCCTAATAGGGGATTATCAGCCAATTGGCGCATGTGTTCATTCTTAGCAATGAAGGCGCCCAAAGGCATTCCCCCGCCCAAGGCTTTGCCCAAACAGAGAATGTCTGGGACAAGATCATTGTACGCTTGATGGGCCCAAAGATGTCCGTTGCGACCAAAACCGCATTGGATTTCATCAAAAATAAGAAGAGCTCCCTGTTTTTTACAGGCCGTCGCCAAAGACTGTAGGAAGGATTCTGTGCCTTGTTGGTAGCCCGACTCACTCTGAATGGGCTCAACGAGCACCGCGGCCGTGTGCGGGCCTATAGCCTCTATAGCGGTGAGACTATTGTATTCGGCTATACGGTGACCGGGTACCAAGGGTCGAAAAGCTCGTTTAAACTCCTCTGAACCCATAGCGCTCAGCGCGCCCGCAGTAGATCCGTGATAGGCTTGAGAAAAGGAAAGAATCTCGGATCTACCGGAAACTCGTTTCGCCAATTTGAGAGCCCCCTCGATGGCTTCTGCGCCTGAATTGACAAAGAACACACTGTCCAATCCATTGTCTAAGGAGCGCACTAGGGCATGCGCATAAGCGACCTGTGGCTGTTGAACCACTTCCCCATAGACCATGAGGTGCATGTACTTGTCTACTTGTTTTTTGACAGCCTCTACAATGGCAGGATGACTGTGGCCACAATTGCTGACGCCAATCCCGGAGATAAAATCCAAAATCTTTTTCCCGTCGGGAGTATATAAATAGGAACCCTGTGCTCGATCGATCTCCAAAGCCAGAGAAAAATCTGTTGTTTGCGCGTTATGACGCAAAAAAAGATCTCGCCATCCTATACCCATAAGGCAAAGGTAATGCGCTCAGGGTCGTCCCTGGCCTTGTCTTTCGCGCAATCGATCCAGCATAGCCTGTTTGAATTCTTCCTGCGCAACATGCAGGAGCAATACTTTTTTTGGCGATAGAACGGTCAGAAATTTTTCCTTGTATTTGCGCTCTAATCGCGCCCGTTCCTCCATGACACTTTGATGATTTTCCATCAGTGTTAGGGCCTCTTTATCGGAAAGTTGCGCCCATTTTTCAGGATTCTTTACCATACGGCGCAGTTGAATCATCGGTTCGTGATCCAATTTTCGTCGCTCCGCTTTGAGTTCATTGAAGAGAGGCCAAAATTTCTGGGCCTCGACAGGGGTCAATTCCAACCGCTGCGTTAAGTACCCGATGAGCATGGATTCTGCTTTTTCATGATGGGAATGTCCTGCCTGCATGTGTTTTACAGGTTGTCCCAGAAGGGGGCCTGTTCCCAGAAGGAATAGGCAAACGATAAGGGTTAATCTAGTTTTCATGGGTACGGGTTTGGGTTTGGTGTTATTCTGAGGGCAATGCCAAGGTGCCCCATTCTTCGTCGGTCAATAGATGCGCCAATTCATCGCTGGTTGTGGAAATGTATCCTTCGCTGATGAGTTCAATAGCAAGGGCTTCCTGTCCCACAGAGGGTATTTTTCCAGTGGGGGTTGCCCAAGGCGAAATGTTCCACATCAAGACGACAGAAGCGGCTATGCCCATCCCTGATCCTAGGTAAAGAAACCAAGGAGACGTGCGTTTGCGGACTCTTGGGATGGACCGCAAAGAAGCTTGAAGAAGTTTCAATTTCTCGGGAGATAGATGGATGCCGTCGTCTTTCATGGTGATCGTTTATTGGATGAGTATTCCACTGTTTGGTTTAACCGTTTCTACGAATTTTTGTATTTTTTGAACGGCATGGAAGTAGTTCGCCTTCAATCCTCCTTCAGATGTTCCAAGTATGGTTGTGATTTCTGAATAGGGCAATTCGTCAAAGTACCGCAATTGAAACACGAGTTTTTGTTTTTCTGGTAATTGAGCGATGGCCTTGTACAAGGTTTCCAGTATTTCGTCTCCCGTGAAAGAGGAAGAAATGGGTACTCCTTCATGGATTTCTTCAAAATCGCTCAACCGACCCACCAAAGAATGCTTTTTTTTCTTCCGAAGATGTCCCAATGCCTCATTGACCACAATGCGATAGGCCCACGTGGTGACCTTGGATTCAGCCCGAAAATGGGGCAAGTTCTCCCATATCTTGACAAAAGCCTCTTGCAAAACGTCTTTGGCGTCATCGTCCTGCAAGACGATGCGCAAGGCAGCTTTGTAGAATAGGCCCGTGGAGGAGGAAATCAATAGGTCAAAGGCCGCATCCCATTTTCGTTCCGCCACCTGTTGGGCTAATTGAAGTTCCAATGCGGCGCTCATGGTTGTTGGATGCGCAAATTTTACTCTCGTTTAACCACGTCGACTAAGCGCCCTTTTAGCGGCGCGAACAATGGCGTGTTCGTCCAGCCCGTATTTCACCATCAACTCTTCTGGTGTTCCGCTTTCTCCGAACGAATCATTGACAGCGACCATTTCCAATGGAGCGGGGTATTCTTTTGAAAGGAAACCGGCTACGGCTTCTCCTAGCCCTCCGTACAGTTGATGCTCCTCTGCCGTCACCACACAACCCGTTTTGGCTACGGACTTCAAAATAGCCTCTGTGTCTAGCGGTTTCAAGGTGTGAATATTGATCACTTCAGCAGAGATGCCCTCTAGCGCCAATATGTCAGCTGCCAAGAGGGAAGGCCACACGAGATGACCTGTTGCCAATAGGGTGACGTCTTTCCCCTCTTGCAAATGCAGTGCTTTACCGATGACAAAGGGTGCGTCAGACGATGTAAAATTAGGCACTTTGGGACGGCCAAACCGCAAGTAAACCGGCCCGTGGTAGTCTGCAATGGCTAGCGTCGCTGCTTTGGTTTGGTTGTAATCGCAAGGATTGATGACCACCATGCCCGGTAGCATGCGCATTAGTCCTATGTCTTCCAAAATTTGATGGGTGGCTCCGTCTTCGCCCAGTGTGAGTCCGGCATGGGACGCGCAAATTTTTACATTCTTGTCTGAATACGCGACACTTTGTCGAATTTGATCGTACACTCTACCCGTAGAAAAATTAGCAAAGGTTCCCGTGAAAGGAATTTTCCCTCCAATGGTCATTCCGGCTGCCATGCCGATCATATTGGCTTCGGCTATTCCTATTTGATAAAAACGATCGGGAAACTCCTTGGCGAAGGCATCCATTTTTAATGATCCGGTCAAATCGGCGCAGAGGGCCACGACGTTGGGATTGATTCGACCCAACTCCAAAAGACCTGCACCAAAACCAGATCGAGTATCTTGACTGCCGTGATTGCTGTAATTCATAAGGGAAATATTCAAGGGGTTTTTACTAAGGTGGAGATTCCTGATCCGATGGTGAATCCAACGGTCCGGGAGTAAAGGGTTTGTTGTGCGGCTCGGGGACGAACGACCATTTTGTACGTTCCGGGTTGAAGTCGATACTGTTGCCGCAACAGATGCGTGTCCAAATCGAGTAGCCAACTCCAGTGCCCGCTTTTTTCTACATAAATACTCCCTATGCTGGGGGCTTTCAACTGAATGGTTGCATCACCAGGCGCCGGAACAGCCAACTGGGTGGTTTTGTTGGGCGAAATGGTGACTATCTCTTCGTACCGCGGCAAGGTCAATATTTCCACTTTGTAGGTGCCGATGAGGTATCTCTGTTTTGCATTGACCGTTTGCACATGCAAAATGGCCTCGCTGCCCAGTTGCCGAACCACCACAGGGGCGAGAGGTGATGTGGCCGTCAATCCAGGGACGGTTATTTCCAAGAATCCCGTGGGTGTTTTTGCGCCAATGTGGTTGTGTTTTCCGGGCACAATCCGAAGGGAATCCACCGTTACGGGTGGCACCGTCCCAATTTTCAAAGTATAGGTAATCAGAGGATCCAAAAGGAGGGTGTCCGGATTTCCTTTGTAGTTCAATGTGTGCACAAAGGACTGAACGGTTTTTCCTGTCAATTGATCTTCCAACAGGAGGCTTATATCCGTTTCCGATGGAATGTCCTGTGCGTCCAATAAATTGATTTGTGCCGTGGTGTTGTTGAGAACTTGCGTCATGACAATACCCAAGGCTTGTTTGAAGCTAGACTCATTCGTAGCATCGATGTACGTTCCAACGCAGTCGAATAATTTTTTCTGTTCCGCATCTAGCCCGACACCAATGATGAAGGGACGCAAAACAATGCCTTTCTTTTGCAGCATAGCGGAAACCGCGCAGGGATCTTCATCGCAGGCTTCAATCCCGTCTGTTATAAGGACCACAATATTCCGGCAGTCGGAACACGGCGGAAAATCTCCACCGGACCGCAACAAGGAACGCGCTATAGGGGTGGTGCCCATAGGTTTAAGCGATTGAATCCGTTTTTTGATTCGGCTCATATTGTCTTTCGCAAAGGGCACTTCCAATTTGGTGTCTTCGCAATCTTGGGGAGGGACGGGTTTTTGATGGCCGTACGCCCGTAAAGCCAATTCAAAATTCGGGTTGGGAAGGGAAGCCAAACTGTCCAACAATCGGCTCATCATTCGCTGCGCTGATTCCATTTTGGTCGCATTTTCCCACCGACCGTACATGGAGTAAGAAGCGTCAAAAACAAACAGTATGCGCGTCAAGGGCGGCTTTTGCTCTTCCGTATTGGCTCCAGGTATAGGCGCTATGGGTTGTGCTGTCAAGACCATAGGGGTCAACAACATACTCGCCAGTACTAGGGCGTTTTTCCAACGCATTTTAATAGTCGCCAAGGGTTTCTGGTAATTGACCCAGAGCGTTTTTCAATTCCTCGTCGTTGGGAGCGACTCCGTGCCATTTGTGCGTTCCGGCCATAAAATCCACGCCATGCCCCATAGAGGTCTGGAGAATGAGAGCAATAGGAAATCCTTTACCTGTCATGGCTTTTGCTTCGCTCAAGGCATTCACTACAGATTGCATGTCATTTCCCTCTTTCACCACAAGGACTTTCCATCCGAAAGCTTCGAATTTTAAGGCCAAATCTCCCATAGGAAGAACGCCGTCCGTTGGTCCGTCAATTTGTTGGCCATTCGCATCGATAGCCGCGATGATATTGTCTACTTTTTTCCCACCAGCATACAGTACTGCCTCCCATATTTGTCCTTCTTGCAATTCTCCGTCACCGTGCAATGTATACACCAAGGAAGGGTCCCCGTTGGATTTTTTTGTTGCGGCTGCGCCCAAGGCAACGCTCAGCCCTTGACCTAAGGAACCAGAAGCCATACGAATTCCTTCCAAACCTTCATGGGTGGTAGGGTGCCCCTGCAACCGAGAGTTGATTTTGCGAAAGGTCGATAATTCGGACACGTTAAAATAACCAGACCGAGCTAACACGCTATAAAAGACGGGAGAGATATGTCCGTTGCTGAGGAAGAATAGATCCTGCCCTACACCATCCATAGAAAAGGGCTTGGGTGTGTGGTTCATTGCCTCAAAATACAAAGCGACCATGTATTCTGTGCAGCCCATCGAACCGCCAGGATGGCCAGAATTTACAGCGTGAACCATTCGGAGAATGTCGCGACGCACTTGCGTGCTCATCGCTTCTAGGTGGTCAATAGTGGCCATGCAAAGGAGAGTTGTTGTTTATGCAAAAGTAGCACCTAAACGGGAGTACCTTTGCGCAAATTTTTACCCCATGAAATGTGGCATTGTCGGACTGCCCAACGTAGGAAAGTCCACCCTTTTTAACTGCTTGAGCAACGCCAAAGCGCACGCAGCCAATTTTCCTTTTTGCACGATCGAACCCAATATTGGAACAGTCAATGTGCCGGACCCGCGCTTGCAGGTTTTGGAATCCTTGGTGCGTCCCGAGCGTGTATTGCCCGCTACGGTTGAAATTGTGGATATAGCCGGGTTGGTCAAAGGCGCTTCGCGCGGCGAGGGTTTGGGCAATCAATTTTTGGGAAACATTCGCGAATGCAATGCGCTTTTGCATGTGCTTCGGTGCTTTGACAACCCGAATGTAATCCATGTAGAAGGCTCTGTTGATCCGCTGAGAGACAAAGAAACCATCGATTTTGAATTGCAGTACAAAGATTTGGAATCGTTAGAAAAACGTTGGGACAAGGCAAAGAAAGCGGCCAAAGGGGGTGCTCGAGAAGCCGTTAGAGAAGTCGAGCTGTGCGCAAAACTGGCATCTCACTTAGAAAAAGGATTGTCGGTGCGTTCGTTTTCACGATCCGAAGAAGAAAATGCATGGATTCAAGAATACCAGTTTATTACAGAAAAACCGGTATTGTATGTGTGCAATGTGGACGAATCGGCAGCCCAAACGGGAAATGCCTACGTGGAACAAGTCAGGGCTATTGCAAAGGCAGAAGGCTCGGGCGTACTCTTTATTGCCGCTGCAGTCGAGGCAGACATTACCGAGTTGGATTCGTACGAAGAACGAGAATTGTTTCTAAGTGATTTGGGTTTGGACGAGCCTGGCGTGAACAAAGTAATCAGAAGCGCATACCATTTGCTCCAATTGCAGACTTACTTCACCGCTGGCGTCAAAGAAGTTCGGGCCTGGACCATTCCTGTGGGCGCTACGGCTCCCCAATCGGCAGGCGTCATTCACTCTGATTTCGAAAAAGGATTTATCCGGGCCGAGGTCATTTCGTATGCGGACTACGTACATTTTACGTCTGAGTCCGCAGCGAAAGAAGCGGGTAGAATGAGGGTGGAAGGAAAAGAATACATTGTTCAGGATGGTGACGTGATGCACTTCCGCTTCAATGTCTAATCGCTACCTTTAGCCTTTCATGTCACAAGAAGTTCAATATACCGAAGACAACATCCGCAGCCTCGATTGGCAGGAGCATATCCGCCTACGGCCGGGCATGTACATCGGTAAATTAGGCGATGGAACCACTCCTGACGATGGTATTTATATACTGATCAAGGAAGTAGTCGACAATGCGATCGACGAGTTCGTCATGGGTGCAGGAAAGACAATCGAAATTTCTATCCAAAACGGTGTGGTCACTGTACGCGACTTTGGGCGGGGCATTCCTTTAGGGAAAATGGTAGACGCGGTTTCTAAAATGAATACCGGCGCCAAATACGATTCCAAGGCCTTTAAGAAATCCGTTGGATTGAATGGTGTGGGAACCAAGGCGGTGAATGCGCTGTCCAGTGAATTCATTGTTCAAGCCATCCGAGACAACCAAACGAAAATAGCCACCTTTCACCGGGGTATTCTTGTGGAAGATTCTCCAGTAACGGAATCCACCGGAAGACGGGGTACTAAAGTGGTATTCACGCCCGATGCTTCTATTTTCCTGAACTACAAATTCCAAATGGAATATGTAGAGAAAATGGTGTGGATTTATGCACACTTGAACCCCGGATTGACCATTTATTTGAACGGGGAAAAATTTTACTCGGAGCACGGGTTGAGGGATTTGTTGCACAACAGCTTGAGTGGCGAAGTGATACACGACATCATTCATCTGCGTGGAGAAGACATCGAAATCGCTTTGGTTCACGCGGAAAAATCGCAAAGCGAACAATACCAAAGTTTTGTGAACGGACAACACACTACGCAAGGGGGTACGCATCAGAGTGCTCTTCGGGAGGCGTTGGTCCAAACACTGCGGGGCTTTTACCAAAAACAATACGAGACGGCAGATATCCGTCAAAGTGTGATTGCCGCCATTTCCATCAAAGTGATTGAACCTATTTTTGAGAGCCAAACAAAAACCAAGCTGGGTTCCAACGATATGGGTCCCTCTGGACCTTCTGTTCGATCGTTTATAGCGGACTTTTTAAAAACGGAATTGGACAATTTTCTGCACCGCAATCCAGAGGTAGCAGAAGCGATTCAACGAAAAATTTTGCGTGCGGAAAGGGAGCGAAAGGATCTGAGTGGAATTCAAAAGTTGGCCCGAGAACGCGCCAAAAAAGCATCGCTGCACAACCGAAAATTGCGCGATTGCAAAATCCATTACAACGATCTCAAAAACGAACGCAGGTTAGAAACCACTCTGTTTATTACGGAAGGTGATTCTGCCTCAGGGTCCATCACCGCTTCACGGGATGTGCAAACACAAGCCGTTTTTAGTCTCAAAGGAAAGCCGTTGAATTGCTACGGACTGACCAAGAAAGTGGTGTATGAAAACGAAGAGTTCAATTTGCTCCAAGCTGCTTTGAATATTGAGGACGGGCTGGAAGAGTTGCGCTACAACAATGTGGTTATTTCTACGGATGCGGATGTGGATGGAATGCATATTCGGCTCCTATTGATCACCTTCTTTTTGCAATTTTTCCCGGAACTGGTACAGGAAGGGCACTTGTATATTTTGCAAACGCCTTTGTTTCGTGTGCGAAACAAACAGAAAACGATGTATTGTTATTCCGATGAAGAGCGTCGTGCGGCCATTGATGCCTTGGGCCCTCGTCCAGAAATAACCCGATTCAAAGGCTTGGGTGAAATATCCCCGGGCGAATTCAAGCACTTTATTGGTGGAGACATTCGGCTGGAACCTGTTTTGTTGGGTAAAGAACAAATTGAATCTTTGCTGGAATACTACATGGGAAAAAACACTCCTGAACGACAAGATTTTATTATTGAGAATTTACGGGTAGAACTGGAAGATGCAGTGGAATAAGACGTTAGCATCATGAGCGAAGAGGAGTATACCCTAGGGGAAGAGCCATTGGAGCTATCCGTCAACGAATCGGAAGAAGCACACCGAGAAGTGGGCGTATCCAGGGTGCGCACCATGTACCAAGATTACTTTTTGGAGTATGCATCCTATGTGATTTTAGAGCGCGCCGTTCCTACCATGGAGGATGGACTCAAGCCTGTCCAGCGTCGATTGATGCACGCCCTGCGCGAAATGGAAGATGGCCGTTTCCATAAAGTAGCCAATGTGATCGGGCAAACCATGAAATATCATCCGCACGGGGATGCTTCTATTGGAGATGCCTTGGTGCAGTTGGGCCAAAAAAATATTCTGGTAGAAACGCAAGGAAACTGGGGCAATATTTACACGGGCGACAATGCTGCAGCTCCAAGGTATATTGAGGTACGCCTGAGCAAGTTTTCGCTAGAAGTAGTTTTCAATGGAAAAATCACTCCCTGGCAGGCTTCCTACGACGGCCGTGCCAAGGAGCCTATTTATCTGCCTGTAAAATTCCCGTTGCTTTTGACGCAGGGAGTGGAGGGAATTGCCGTGGGGTTGAGTACCAAGGTTTTACCTCACAATTTCAATGAGTTGATCGACGCGTCGATTGCGCATTTGCGCGGAAAGAAATTTGACATCTTCCCCGACTTCCCAACAGGGGGCATTGCTGATTTTTCACAGTACAATGACGGGGAAAGAGGAGGGCGTGTGAGAGTTCGCGCCAAAATAACGGCGCCGGATAAAAAGACTTTGATCATTACGGAAATTCCGTTTGGGACCACCACCACTTCACTGATGGAATCCATTGTGAAGGCCAATGACAAAGGCAAAATCAAAATCAGAAAAATTGAGGACAATACGGCGGAACAGGTGGAGATTGTGGTGCATTTGGCGCCCAATATTTCTCCCGATAAATCCATCGATGCCCTCTATGCCTTCACCGCTTGCGAATCAAGCGTATCTCCTTTGTGTTGTATCATTCAAGACAATAGACCGGTCTTTATTGGCGTGTCTGAGCTTTTGCGCCGTTCCACAGACAACACCTTGGATTTGTTACGGCAAGAACTGGAGGTCCAGCTCACGGAACTACAAGAACAATGGCATTTTGCTTCCTTGGAACGAATATTCATTGAACACAAAATTTACCGTGACATAGAGGAGGCGGAAACTTGGGAAACTGTTTTGGAATGCATACGGGTAGGATTGCTGCCCCACACAGGTCATTTGTTGAGGGCGGTGACGGAAGAGGATATTGTCCGTTTGACAGAGATTCGAATCAAACGTATTTCCAAATTTGATTCTCAAAAGGCCGACGATCATTTGTTGTCCTTAGAGGGCCGCATGGTGGAAATAAAGCACCATTTGGAGCATTTGGTAGACTTTGCCGTAGACTATTTCAAAAATTTAAAAAAGAAATACGGATCGGGAAGGGAGCGCAAAACAGAAATCCGATGGTTCGATGCCGTCGTTGCGTCCAAGGTCGCTATAGCAAATGAAAAGCTGTACGTCAATCGCGCAGAGGGTTTTGTGGGAATGGGCTTAAAGAAAGACGAATACATTTGCGATTGTTCTGATTTAGACGACGTCATTGTCATACGGGAAGACGGCACACTGTCAGTAACCAAGGTGGACCAAAAAATATATGTAGGGGCGGGAATTTTGTATGTGAACGTCTTCAAGAAAGGGGACACGCGAACAGTGTACAATGCCATTTATAGGGACGGCTTGAAAGGGGCGAATTTTATGAAACGTTTCCCAGTTACTGGCGTAACCAGAGACAAAGAGTATCCCCTGACTCAAGGGACCAAAGGATCGGCTATTTTGTATTTGAGCGCCAATCCCAACGGGGAAGCGGAAGTAGTGACCGTCCACCATAAGCCCATACCGTCACTGAAAAAATTGCGTTTTGATGTTGATTTTTCGCTCCTGAACATTCGTTCACGATCTTCTCGGGGCAATACAGTGACCAAATACCCCATCAAGAAAGTAGAATTAAAAGAAAAGGGAGTCAGTACATTGGCGCCTCGCCCTATTTGGTTGGATGAATCGGTTCGACGGCTCAACGATGAAGGCCGTGGCCGCTTGTTAGGGGCATTTCGTGGAGAAGATAAAATACTCACGCTTACCCGTGGAGGCGTTTTTCGCTTGGTTACCTTTGACCTCAGCACGCATTTTAGTGAAGATGTGATTCATTGGGAGAAATGGCGCCCGGAAGGCCCAATAACCGTGATCTATTTTGACGCTTCCAAAGGAACGCATTTCATAAAACGTTTTGTGATGGAATCGGACTCGGATCAACGGGTACTGCTGATTTCTGATTCGCCAGGCTCTAGCATGACTGCATTCAGCACGCATCCTACGCCCCAATTGATCGTGTCGTATAAAAACAATAAGGACAAACACAAAGAAGACGAGACTTTGGAGGCAGTAGAATGTATTGCTGTCAAAGGATGGAAAGCACAAGGAAACAAAGTATCTCAGTGGCCTCTAAAATCTGTCCTTGTGAAGGAACCAGAAGGACCGAAAGAGGACGAGTCGGATTCTTTTTCTCTGCCGGAAGCAGAGGAGATAATTCCACTCCCTTCGGTAGTAGATTTAAACCAAACCCAATTGCCCATCGATGATTTGGAATGGGAGGACTCGGGGGGAGATTCGGGTGTGCAAATAACGCTAGATTTTTAACGCATGAGAAATTTTTTAAAATATTGGTTTACGGCGGTATTGAGTGTGCTTGCCGTATTGGCAGCGCTGTCCCAGCCCAACAATGATAGTTTGAATATACGCAAGTGGCGCCATTACCCCACATCGCAATGGGGTGTTTCTACTTCGGGTGTCAACAACGGTTTGTGGGGGTATGTGGATACTGTCTTGAACAAAGAATATGCTGTTGCCGGAAATTTCAAAGGGTTATTGATTACGGATGTGACCACCCCGGCCCAGCCCGTCAATAAGTTGTGGGTTCCGGGTGTGTACAGCATTTGGCGTGAGATTCGTAGCTACAAGAATTTTATCTATATGGTTCACGACCACGTGGATGCCACTAGTCCAGTGTCGGCGGAAGGGCTACTTATCGTGGATATGGACAGTTTGTCATCTAGCAGATACAAAAAGATGAAAATACCCGTTCCGATGCCGAACAATACATGGGACACGGTGCGCAGGGCACATACTTTGTTCGTGGATGAAAACGGTTATCTCTATTTGTTTGGAACCAATGTAGGGCAGGGCGGTGCCGTTATCCTCAACCTTCAGCCCGATCCTTGGAATCCAACGGTTGTGGGACATTTTAACGGTAATTACATTCACGACGGTTACGTAAGGAACGATACGCTATGGGCTGCTTCCTTGTGGAATGGCTTGGTCGTTGTTAATGTGGCGTTAAAGTCCAGCCCGATGATTATTGGGTCTTTTGCTACCCCCAGTAATTTTGCCCACAATGCGTGGTTAGACGATGCCGGAGATGTCTTGTTTACAACCGATGAGGTGGCCAATGGATTCATCACCGCCTACGATATTACGAATTTGAGCAATGTGACAGAGCTGTGGCGCAAGAAAGTACAGCCCAACACAGGTATTATTCCACACAACGCCCATGTGAACGGAAGACATTTGCACACATCGTACTATACTTTCGGAACCATAGTGCAAGACATAGAATGTTCCAAGGATCCTGTATTGATTGGGTATTACGATACATCGCCTTATTCCGGCGGGAATTTTCACGGAGCATGGTCCGTGTATCCCTATTTGCCCTCGGGGACCCTATTGGTCAATGATTTGGAAACGGGTTTATGGATTCTAAATCCGGATTTACCGCGGGTAACGCGCATCGGTGGTACGGTTGTATTTGATGTCAACGGTGCGGGTCAGAATACGCCGTGGACTGCCGTTATGGGGAACAATCCTGGGTATTTGTATTTTAAACAAAGGAGCGACACCGTTCAGGTATCATCCAACGGAACCTTTTTTTTCCGGACCATTGGCCCTCTGAGTGATACGTTGGTTTTTTCTATGCCGGGTGTAACTGTCACTGCGGAAATTCCTTTCTTGCGCTTAGGCGGAGGCTGTCCGCAGGACACCTTAGTGATCAACCACACCGTAGGTTTAGGGGAAAGCCCAACCTCCGCTTTGGTGTTAAGAACGAGCGAGAGTGCTTGGCATGTGAACGGATGGCCTATGGATGCTGGCACCTTGGAGTATACCTTGTATACGGCTGTTGGGCAAAAAATACAGCATGGTTTGACCCATACATCCGTTGTGCCCTTTCCAGAAGGGGGTATCTCCGGGGCGTATATTCTTCACTTGCGCGGCATCAATGGACGTATTGCCGTTTTGAAGGCTATTCGTCCGTAGGAATCCGGTGTTAGAAATTCGGTTTTAGTAAATATTTGCTGTAAAATTCATCGATGGCTTCCACGGCTTCTGCCGAGGTGTCCACTACGGTAAATAGTTCGATATCGTGAAGACTCACCGTCTTCTCCTTCTCGATAAGCGTGTGCTGTACCCATTCCACTAGCCCTCCCCAATAGGCTCTTCCCACCAAAACGATGGGGAAAGGAGCAATTTTTTTTGTTTGAATCAACGTAATGGCCTCAAAAAACTCATCGAGCGTGCCAAAACCTCCCGGCATGACAACAAAGCCCTGAGAATATTTAACGAACATGACCTTTCGAACAAAAAAGTAATCAAAATCAATGCTTTTGTCGTGGTCTATGTACGGATTGTTGTGTTGTTCAAAGGGCAACTCGATGTTTAAACCCACGGAGGCTGCTCCCCCTTCTTTGGCCCCTTTGTTTGCGGCTTCCATAATTCCCGGACCTCCACCGGAAATAATGCCGTACCCTTTTTTTGCCAAGCCGTGGGCAATTTCCGTAGCCAAAGCATACCATGGGCTATCGGGTTTAAACCGGGCGGATCCGAAAATACTCACACAAGGGCCAATCTTTGCGAGGCGTTCATACCCCTCGACAAATTCCGCCATAATTTTAAAAATAGCCCAAGAATCATTGCTCTTGGACTCGTTCCACGTCTTGCTTTTGAAAGCGCGTTGGATTCTTTCGTAATCAGTTGCCATGCAGCAAAGGAGATAAATATTTTCCGGTTAGGCTCTTTTTTTCTTCGGAAACATGTTCTGGAGTGCCTTCTGTGACAATTTTACCGCCGCCGAACCCCCCTTCCGGGCCTATGTCAATGACCCAATCGGCCTGTTTTACTACGTCCAAATTGTGTTCAATGACCAAAACCGTATTTCCCTTATTTACCAATCTTTGCAGAACGCCAAGTAAAACGTGTACATCCTCAAAATGCAAACCTGTGGTAGGTTCGTCCAAAATGTAGAGCGTTTGTCCCGTGTCTCGTTTGCACAATTCGGTGGCTAGTTTTACGCGCTGGGCTTCTCCGCCGGATAAGGTTGTAGAAGCCTGTCCCAGTGTAAGATAACCCAAGCCTACATCGAATAATGTTTGCAAAACGCGCTTGGCCTTGGGAACATGTTCGAAAAAGGGAACGGCATCCTCCACACACAAATTGAGAACATCGGAGATGCTCTTGCCTTTGTAGCGTACTTCCAACGTTTCTCGGTTGAATCGCTTCCCTTGACACGACTCACAGGGTACATACACATCCGGTAAAAAATTCATTTCGATGGTTCGAATTCCTGCTCCTTCACAGGTTTCGCAACGACCTCCCTTCACATTGAACGAGAAACGGCCTGGAGCATATCCTCGAATTTTTGCTTCGGGCAATTGAGCGAACAAACTACGAATTTCATTGAAAAGCCCAGTGTACGTCGATGGGTTGGATCGGGGAGTGCGGCCAATAGGGCTTTGGTCTACGTCAATGACTTTGTCGATATGCTCTAAGCCATTGATTTTTTTGTAGGGCAAAGGAGGGGTGAGCGCGTGGTAAAAATGTGCGGAGAGAATGGGGTACAGCGTTTCTGTTATGAGAGACGATTTTCCAGAGCCCGACACACCGGTTACAGCAATCAAAGTTCCCAACGGCAAGGTCAAGGTCACATTTTTGAGGTTGTGCCCGGATGCCCCTGTCAAAACGATCGTCTTTCCATGTCCCAATCTTCGTTCTTGAGGAATCTCTATCTTTTTTTCACCTCGCAAATAAGCGCCCGTCAAGGAGGAGGCTTTCCTTATCGTTGAGTACGTGCCTTGAGCGACCACAAGCCCCCCGTGCAAACCCGCTTTGGGTCCCATATCGATGATCCAATCGGCTGCTTGAATCATGTCTTGGTCGTGCTCTACTACCAAAACACTATTTCCTAGGTCCCGTAATTGCTTTAAGCTAGCGATCAGCCGCGCATTGTCCCGTTGATGCAAGCCAATGCTGGGCTCATCTAGGATATACAAGACATTCATCAATTGCGATCCGATTTGTGTTGCTAAGCGAATTCGTTGCGCTTCACCGCCCGATAAACTTCGGGCCGGTCGATCCAGAGCCAGGTAGGTCAGGCCCACCTCTACCAAGAACTGAACTCTTGTTTTTAGTTCTTTGAAAATTTCCTGTCCGATTTTTTTTTGCACAGGGTTCAACTGTGTTTCTGCTTCGACGAGCCAATGTGCCAAAGTAGAAATGTCCATGCCGGCTATGTCTGCAATGTTTTTTCCAGCTATTTTGAATTGCAGAGATTCCGTTTTTAGCCTCGCTCCGTGGCAGGTGGGACACGTAATTTCCTCCATGTATTCCTCCGCCCATCGTTGCAGCGCGCGATTTCCCTCTGTCTTCGCCATCACGGTTAAAAAGGGAATCAGTCCTTCGTAATCCAATTTGATGCGACGCGTAATACCGACCGACTTGTTGACAAAATCAAAATTGTCCTTGCAGCCGTAAAAAATGGCGTCTCTCCCTTCTTCCGAAATTTCATTCCAAGGAGTATTTAAATCAAAGGCAAACTTTAGACCGATATACTCTAGCTGTTGTAAGATCCATGACTTTTTGTGCATCTCCAATGGGGCCAGGGCTCCTTTAGCGATGCTCATTTTTGGATGAACAACCACTTTTTGTAACGCCACTTCGTGCACAGTCCCCAGGCCGTGGCAATCCGGACAAGCCCCCTTGGGAGAGTTGAAACTAAAGGTATTGGGTTCTGGGTCCGGAGCAGCATCTCCCGTGGTAGGGCACATCAAGGACCGGCTGTAATGGTGAATTTTTTGAGTGGTAAGCTCCAAAACCATCAAAGAACCTTTGCCGTGTTTCAATGTCGTTTGAACGGCCTGTTTCAATCTGTCTGTCTGAGCGGAATCCACGACCAATCGATCGATGACCACTTCAATATCGTGCGTCTTGTACCGGTCTAGTTTCATTCCGCGTTGAATTTCAACCACTTCACCGTTAATTCTCGCCCGCAAAAAACCCCATTTGGCCATGGATTCAAACAACTCTCGGTAATGTCCTTTGCGCGATCGAACCAAAGGAGAAAGCAAAGCAATCGTTTGGCCGTGAAAAGTAGAGACGATTCCATCCAGTATTTCCGTATCCGTGTGACTGACCATTTGTTGGCCGGTGGCGGCGGAATACGCAGTCGATGTTCGGGCAAACAACAACCGCAAGAAATCATAAATTTCTGTGACGGTGCCCACCGTTGACCGTGGATTTCTACTGGTGGTTTTTTGCTCAATGGCAATCACAGGACTGAGGCCTTCTATCGTATCTACGTCTGGACGCTCCAACTGACCCATGAACTGTCGAGCGTAAGCGGAAAAAGTTTCCATGTACCGCCTTTGACCCTCCGCAAACAAAGTGTCAAAGGCCAAAGAGGATTTTCCGCTTCCGCTTAATCCAGTAATGACAACGAGTTTCTCTCTCGGGATCGATACATCAATGGAGCGCAGATTATGGACGCGAGCGCCATAAATGTGTATTTTTTGATCGTCTTCGCGCACGTTAAAAAGGAGAGTCGAAGGTTAACCAATCAGACCCTGCTTTGTCTTTGCTGCTGACCAACGGAAAAAAGGGGGTCCCGGCTAATCCTGGGTAAGAATACCAAGCTTTTTCCCAGGCAATGTCTAGCGTGGGGTCGCTGAAGTCTAGGCATCTCTCGTGTACAGGCGAGTAAACTTGAGTGCATTTGTATCGAAAAATAGTATCGTCTTCCAATGTCAAAAAGCCATGCGCAAAGCCTGCGGGAATCCACAGCATGTTTTTTTTCTTTGCGTCAATGATTTCTCCGTACCAACGACCATAGGTTGGACTGTTTTTTCGAAGATCTAGTGCTACGTCGTACACTGCTCCGGCCGTTACGCTGACTAATTTTCCCTGGGCATTGGGAGGTACCTGAAAATGGAGACCTCTCAAAACGCCGCGTTTACTCATGCTCTCGTTGTCTTGAACAAAAGGTTCTGTTATCCCTTCGGCAGCAAAGTCGTTTTGGTTGAAGGCCTCAAAAAAATACCCTCTGTCATCGCCAAAAATACGCGGTTGAATAGACAAAAGGCCAGGGAGGGGAGTGGGTGTAGTCATCATGATCGACAGAATGAAGCGGTGATTAGGGGATGCAGTTCTTGGACAATGCCAGGCGATCCGCTCAGTAGTTCTTGTTGAAACAATAAATCTCGGTCTGTTATTGCGTCCTTTCCAAAATCTAGAGATAGTCCGCCGGCTTCTCGCACAAGAACCAAGCCACCGGCAATATCCCAGGGGTGTAGGCCGACTTCAAAAAACGCATCGAATCGACCGCAAGCTACGTAGGCCAGATCTGTGGCTGCAGACCCTAAGCGTCGAACCCCTCTGGTTTTTCGCATACAGGCGTGCAGAACTTCCGTGTAGGCATCGAGCCGAGAAAAATCATAATAAGGGAAGCCGGTAGCAATCAGACTATCCGCTAAAACGACGGAAGATTTGACCGAAATAGGTTTTCCATTGCACGTGGCACCTTGTTGATCGATCCCGAGGAAATATTCGTCTTGGCCTAATTCATACACCACCCCAAGAATCAATCGGTCTGCATGCAACAAACCAACGCTGATAGCATAGGTGGGAATTCCGTGCATAAAATTGGTGGTACCATCTAAAGGGTCAATCACCCAATTGTACCCGCCCTTCTTTTCCTCGCCACTTCCTTCTTCGGCCATAAATCCAGCCGAGGGTATAATGCGCTGAAGCCCCTCTACCAATGCTTTTTCTGCTTCTTTGTCTACGTAACTCACCAAGGAATTGAGTGCTTTCGTTTCTATTTTATCCGACAAAAAGACTGCACTTTCTCCGCGGATAAAATCTCCTACGGGACGAATGACGGCCTCTATGGCCGTGCTTAATTCCAAAAGATTCACGGGTGAGAGCTGTTGAAATGTTCCGCCTCGCAGGTTCCATCGGCGCGCCAAGTTCCTACTCTAATGTGTTCTACTGTATTGATTTTGCGCGAATCAAAAGGGGTGCTTAAGCGTATGTAGTTTTCTGAATACCCGTGAAGTCGTCCGTCCTTGTTGTCGGTTTCCCACAAGACCCTCCGGTGGGTTCCGATGTGTTTTTCATAAAATGCCCGCTGTTTCAGCGTGCTCAGTATGCGTAATCGGTTGTTGCGGGCTTTGCGCTCTGCTTGGGGAACAGTGCCGGGCAAAACAATGGCTTCTGTGCGATCGCGCTCGGAGTAGGTAAAGACATGCAAATAACCAATGGGTAGGGATTCTAAAAAGGAGTAGGTCTCCAAAAACAATTCTTCCGTCTCGCCAGGAAAACCAACGATGACGTCCACCCCAATGCAGGCATCCGGCATCCTGTCCAAAATCCGGGACAATCGTTCTACGTACATCTCGCGTTGGTAACGTCTCTTCATCAAGGCGAGCAACACATTACTGCCGCTTTGCAAGGGGATATGAAAATGAGGAACAAACCTTTTGCTGGATGCGGTGAAATCAACGATTTCATCTCGCAATAAATTGGGTTCTATGGATGAAATGCGAATCCTATCCAAGCCTTTGACCGTGTCTAGGGCCTGAATCAAATCCATAAAAGTATGCTCGTGGTGTTTGTTTCCCCCTTCTCCTTTGCCGTAATCGCCAATATTGACACCCGTCAATACCACCTCCTTGATGTCTTTTGTTACAATTTCATGCGCGTCGCTCAAGACTTTCTCCAGGGGTGCAGAGCGACTCACGCCACGCGCCAACGGGATGGTGCAATAGGTGCATTTGTAATCGCAACCGTCTTGAACCTTTAAAAAAGCGCGGGTTCGATCGCCCACACTGTAGGCGCTCGTAAATCGATCCACCTCTGTTATTTCACAGCTGTGAATTTCTGCGTGGGGTCTTTTTTCACTGTCCGACAAAAAACTGCGGAGGTTCATTTTTTCCTTGGCGCCCAATACCAAATCAACCCCCTCCATGGCGGCCACTTCGCTTGGCTTGAGTTGCGCAAAGCAACCGGTTACGGCTATAAAAGCGCGGGGGTTTGCTTTCAAGGCCCGTCGAACAATGGTGCGACATTCCTTATCGGCTTGTTGCGTGACAGAACAGGTGTTGATTACTACCACATCTGCTCCGTCTTTTATTTGTACTCTTAGAAATCCACCGTCTTGCAGATCTCGAGCCAAAGCAGAGCTCTCTGCAAAATTCAATTTACAGCCCAAGGTGTGAAATGCTACCGTTTTTTGCGCCATGCGTGCAAAGGTACGGACTACCTTTGCCCTATGCACCTCTTCCGCATACTCTTTGTGCTTGCCGTTCTGCTCATCGGTGTAGGTTGTGATTCCTCTGATGAAAGGGTAGATTCCCGTACTGTTTTCCGATACAACGAAGCCACGGGAATACCTACGCTAGATCCTGCCTTTGCTCGTGAGCAAGCGACAATATGGGCTGTAAAACATGTATTCAGCACACTGGTAGAGTTGGACTCAACACTGACTCCTCAACCATTGGTAGCGGCTTCTTGGAAACAGGAAGGGTTGCAATGGACCTTCTTCTTGCGCCAAGAGGTGTGGTTCCATCCCGGACCGGGGTTGCCAAAGGGTAGAAAATTGGTGGCTTCTGACGTGGTGTATTCGTACCGACGATTGGCAGATCCCGCCTTAGCGGCTCCCGGCGCTTGGGTATTGGAAAATGTAGATACTGTGTATGCACTTTCCGATTCCATCGTTGTAGTGAAAGTAAAAAAAGCCGGCCCTTCCCTTTTGGGGTTTTTAGCTATGGCCTATTGTTCTCTTGTCCCCAAAGAATCCGTGGACGCCTTGGGAAATCAATTTGGTCAGCATCCCGTGGGAACCGGTCCCTTTGTCTTCAAACGATGGTTAACGGGAGAGAAATTGGTATTTCGCAAAAACAACCGGTATTTTGAACGCGATGCAGAGGGGAAGTCATTGCCCTACCTGGAAGCCGTTTCTATTCGGTTTGTTCCGGATAGACAAGCCGCTTTTTTGTCTTATTTGAAAGGCGATTTTGATGTGGTCAATGGCTTGGATGGATCGTATAAGGATCAATTGTTTACCACCGCGGGCCAACTTCAACCCGGATTGGAAAAAAACCACCGACTCCAAAAAGCGCCTTTTTTGAATACGGAATACTTGGCCATTGTGCAAGACAAGCCCAATCCCTTTTATCTACGAGATGTAAGGGTTCGAAAGGCCCTTTCCTTTGCCATTGATAGACCGGCCTTGGTTCGACATCTGAAAAACAACATAGGAATTCCTGCACACGGGGCCATGATTCCGGCGGGGTTAGAAGGATTTCGCTCAGAAAAGGAATGGAAAAATCCATGGGTTCTTCGCAAAGATTCTGCCGTATATTTTCTTCGGGAAGTGGGCTTGGTAGACGCACAGGGTCAGTGGAAGAAGAAGTATCCCCCCCTTGTTTTGAGCACAGCAGAAACAGGCCGCGATGTGTGTGAGTTTATTCAGTCACAGTGGCAATCCGTGGGAGTTCCTTGCCGAATCGAGGTGTTGCCGGCAGCGGCCTTTAGAGAGTCAAAATCACAGGCAGGGCTAGGAATTTTTAAAGGTTCCTGGATTGCAGATTACCCAGATCCAGAAAATTACCTGAGCTTGTTTGATTCTCGACGGTGGACCCCAGCGGGTCCGAACTATACACGAACGGCTTCCGCAGTGTACGATTCCTGGCTCGATGCCTCCCTACGCGCTTCTACCCGTGAAGAACGCTTGCCTTATTTGTATGCGATGGAAGAGTGGGTGCACTCTCAGGTCGTCGTCATTCCACTGTGGTATGACGAGTCTGTGCGTGTGTTGAGAAAGAATATTCGCGGAGTGCCCAAACATCCTTTATTTTACCTTGACCTGCGCCGAGCTTACAAGGAGTCTCCCTCGATTCCGTAATCTACAAAAATGGGGTGATGATCGCTCCATCGCTGCTTGAAGGTGGTGTATTTCACAGCAACCCATGGTTTTTCAGCGAATACATGGTCAATACGAAGGGGCAACAGGGCCAATTTGGCGTATGAATTACCAAACCCTTTGCCTGCTTGCAAAAAAGCGTCTTCTGCTAAGCGAGAGGACTCACCGTAGACAAAGGATGTAGGGGTGTCATTGAAGTCTCCCAGGAGGACTACGGGATGTTTGCTGCGTTGAGCGAATGCAATCACTTCGCCCATTTGTCGGGCCCGGATATATCCAGAACGGGCTAATCTGTACGCAATATCTCGTCCGTCCTTTATCCATTGATGCGATGCCGTAGAGTCGATGGGACTCAGTGTGGTGTATTTCTCGGGAACCAGAGACGTGGTGATCAAATGCACATTGATCAATCGAACGGTATCTCCTGCCGGAAGGGCTGCATCGGCCCATAAAAACCCACGATGCCCCGGATGACTTTCTGAAAAGGTATAAAACCCATGACGACCATAGGGTTTTTTACTGAAAAAGGCCAAGCCATAACCACCTTCTTCTTCCAATGCATACGGCCAGATGGTTTTTAAGCGCGGCGACAATTCGGTACGGTGCTCTTGCAATGCAATCAGCAAAGGGTCAGCGTTTTCTAAGCAAGAGAACATTCCTTCCTGTGTGGAGTTGAGCTGGGTCCATGTAGCATTTCTCCATCCATGAACGTTCCAAGTAGCGATGCGCCACAAAGGAGACTCGTTTCCTTCTCCGTGAAAAGTGATGACCCCTTTGTATTGCGGATACATCACCACTAAGACCAAAACGCTTAAAAAGGCCCATGCTTTGAGTTGTGTCATCCAATACAACAGAAATCCCCCGTGCAATAACACAAAAACAGGAGCTACGAGGCCCGCGAATCCCATAATAGACCCTCCCGTGGGCGCTACGTAAAAAGCGATGATACTAGGGATCGTCAGAAGTGTGGTGACCACGTGCCCTATAGCCATCAATGCGTGCAGTCCTTTGGGTTTCATGCGCCGAGTTTGTCTAAAAAAGCTCTTTCATCGGGCTCTAAACTATCCAACCCAGTGGATTTCACCTTGTCTAAAACGGCATTCAACCGTGCGTTTGGATCGCGCAGTCCGTGCAAAACGGAGCGAGGCCTAGGTTTGGAGGAAAACAACGGCGTGGAAGGCCAAAAAGTACCACAGATTAATCCGGCCAGATGAGGCCATGCATTGCGGTGGTCTGCTACCGCGTAGACCCCTTCCATCAAAAACACGGCAGCCAACAAGACCCACAACGGGAGGAAGCCAAAAAGGAATTTGACGCGGTGGCTCGGTTGCCTTTTCACGAGATGTGCAAAGACAGCCAAAACACCCGCTGAGCTTCCAATCAGTGCGAAATCATCGGTTTTCCAAAACGAAGAAATCCAAAACAGCAAGCCTCCAGAGAGCAATCCTGCACAGAAGAGAATTCCGAATGATTTTTGATTATGAACTACAGAACTCCAGGTACGGCCAATAAATTCCAGCAAAAGCACATTCCAAAAAACATGTACAAAATGAGCATGAAACCAACCGTAGCTGAGTAGCTTGGCGTAGTCTTGCGGAACCTTAGGAGCGCTGGTCAGAGCCATTGCTTGCGTTAAATCAATACCCACATAGGTGAGCAGCCACTGAACAATGAAGATCGCCAGTAAAATGACTACCAACGCATCGGAGGGTGTGTTAAGATGTTGGCGAATCCAGGTCATCAAGGAACGCGAGCTTAAAAGCGAAATGCATTTTTTCGCCAATATCGAATCAAGAGGAACCCAAAGAGCATACCTCCCAAATGGGCGAAATGGGCCACCGCACTATTGCTTTTTGTAATTCCCAATACCAACTCCAACACGCCGTATATAATCACAAAGTACTTGGCTTTGATGGGCAACAAAAAATACACATAAATTTCTTGGTTGGGAAAGGTCATGCCATAGGCCAATAACAGCCCAAAAATAGCTCCCGAAGCCCCTACCACTGGGGAATAGAGGAGTTGCCCAAGCGCATTCGCGGAAAAACCCCCTGAGAGTGCGCCTGCTTCCGTTAAAGCATGGTATTGAAAGGCATTTACGCCCATATGCAAAAGAGCTGCCCCGAGACCCGTGGCAAAATAATAGGTTAAAAACCGTTGAGGTCCCCAGTAATTTTCCATAGGGGAGCCAAACATCCACAAGGCCAACATATTGAAAAGCAGGTGTTCAAAATTTCCGTGCATGAACATGTGCGTCACCAATTGATAGGGTCGGAAATACTCGGAATAAGGGAAAAACAAGCCCAATTCGTGGATCAAATCGATGCCCATTTGTTGGAATACAACGGTGGCAAAAAATAGTAACCCGTTGATTATGAGTAAATTTTTTACAACGATTGGTAAAAACGAAAATCGAGAAGGGCGATAAACCATACTAGGAGAATTGTTGTTGTAATTGCGTTGTGTTCAATTGCAATGCCACCGTTGCGCCGTCTACGTCTTGCCAGGGGTGATGGCATTGTTGCCATTGCGTGACCAAAGCTACACATTCCTCCGGCCGAAGTGAAGTAGAAGAACGAGCAACCGCTATTTGGGCTAGTCTCCAGGCCGGTCCAATCAGTGCGGCCCCGGGTTTGTTATCCGGGTCTTGCAGCCAGGTCTCAAGAGCCAATGCGGCATCTTCTGGCGATAACACGACAGGAATTCCGTGCAATAGCAAATGATCCGCTGTAAATGTCCCATCAAAGCCCATGGCGGTTAGTATAGCCCACTGCTCTTCGGCAGAACTCCGTAACGCTGGGGAAAGTTCTATTTCCACGGGGAAAAGCAATTGTTGACTGGCGGTTCCGTGTCCCTCTAGGGCCCGCAAAAACCGTTCAAAAGCGATGACGCGTTGAGCCCGTTTCGTGTGAATGACCACCAAACCCTCCGGTTGCACTGTCGCAATAAAGCCAGCGGGCAAACCCGTGCACCAGGGCGTGTCCATCTGTTCGTTTTGGACTTCTGTGTGCGCAAACAAAGGATCCAAGGGAAATGCCTCGGTCTTCTGTGCAGCATTTGCGCGCTGGTTTTCAAATAAAAAAGGATTAAAGTCTGGGTTGACTGTAATCTGAGGCGGTCTAGGCAGATACCCAGCTTCCTGTGGGATGGGATGAAAAGAGGTCATCGCTTCAAAATCCAGTCCGGGCGCCACTTGGTATTGGCCTAACGCATGTTTGACAGCGGATCGAACCACCGCATACACGGCCCGTTCGTCGTCAAATTTAATTTCTGTCTTGGCGGGATGCACATTTACATCAATGCGTGCTGGATCAATGGCCAAGAAAAGCACATAAGCGGGGTGACTCCCCTCTGCAATCAGACCCTCGAACGCATCCACTACCGCGCGATGGAGATAAGCACTTCGAACCATTCGCTTATTTACGAATAGGTGTTGGTCACCTCTTGTTTTCCGGGCATGTTCTGGTCTGAAAATAAAACCATGCATTTGTACGATATCTGTTGCCTCTTGAACCGGCACGATGCGATCATTGGATTTCTTGCCCAAAACATGGAGCAATCGAGATCGATCGTTTTCTGCCTCCAAGTGAAATTCTTCCCGGCCATTGTGGGTAATGCTCCATCCAATGTGCGGATGAGCTAGGGCTAATCCTGTAAATACATCCAATACAGCACGAAATTCAACGGGATCGCTCTTGAGGAATTGCCTACGAGCAGGGACGTTGAAAAATAGGTTTCGAATAGAGAGGTAAGTACCCATAGGGGCTGGCTTTTTTTCCGTCTTCGTTGCGGTTCCTCCTTCTAAAAAGAGATGCGTCCCCAGAGGCTCATCGGCTGTACGCGTCAGGCACTCCACATGAGAAATCGCAGCAATGGAGGCCAGCGCTTCCCCTCGAAACCCCATGGTACGGAGCGCGAACAGGTCATCCACTGTGCGCAATTTACTGGTGGCATGCCGCTCAAAGGCTAAAGGAACATCCTGTGAAGGAATGCCATTCCCGTTGTCGGTGATGGAAATCAAGGTTCTTCCGCCGTCTTGTAATACAAAAGAAATTCTCGAGGCGCCGGCATCGATGGCATTTTCAGCCAATTCTTTTACGGCGGAGGCAGGGCGTTGCACAACCTCTCCAGCGGCTATTTGGTTGGCGATGTGTGGAGGGAGCTGTTGAATAGTGTTCACGAAAAAAAAGTCAAATACGCCCACACCGCTCCGGCGGCGACCAGCAATCTATACAGCACTTTATTGGTGTTCAAAGCACTCGATCTGTGCTGACTCCACACCGATCGGATGCGTTTCCTTATCTCATCCCCTTCCTTCCCCTCTCCGTTTTTGTAATTCTCTAAGCGGGCTTTCCTTTCGTCGAAAAGCCTCGGTTTGTACTGAAATCCACGGGGTTTACGGACTTTAAACAAGCGTGAGGAAAAAATTGCCATCTGTTTTGCTTGATTTTCCTCAAAGATAGGGTGATTTTGTCCTACTTTTCGGTATGAATTCATTGCGTTCTTTGGGCTTTGTTTGTGCCCTTTCCTTTTTTATAGGATCATGCCAAGCCCAGCCGGCACCCACTCATTTACCGTACGATACGCCGGAGGCGACGCATTGGGCGGATTCCGTGTTCTCTACCTTAACAGCACGGCAGAAATTAGGTCAACTGTTCATGGTGGCGGCGTATTCTAACAAAACGCCACAACACGAAGCCGATTTGCAGTCCCTGAGTGCAAACTATGGCTTGGGGGGTGTAATTTTTATGCAAGGCGGCCCCGTTCGCCAGGCGAGAATGACACAGGCCCTGCAAGAAAAAGCGAAAATCCCTTTGTGGATTGCTATGGATGCCGAATGGGATCTGGGCATGCGCTTGGACAGTACATTCAAATTGCCTTGGCCAATGACCGTTGGCGCAACGAATGACTCTGCGCTTTCCTATGCCTACGGGGCGACCATAGCCAAGCACTGCCGCAGGCTAGGGGTGCACATCAATTTTGGCCCTGTTTTGGATCTCAATACAAACCCGGACAATCCGATCATCAATGCGCGCTCATTTGGCGAAAACAGAGAGCGGGCGACTCGGTTGGCTCATGCCTATTTTAGAGGGCTACAGGACAACCATGTTTTATCGAACGCTAAACATTTTCCGGGCCATGGAGATACCGATCAGGATTCCCATAAAACGTTGCCAACGGTATCTCGCTCAAAAAGTGGTTTGAATGAAATAGAATTGTGGCCCTACAAGAAATTGCTTCCCAAAGGAATGGGGAGCGTAATGGCCGCTCACTTGAACGTGCCGGCGCTGGATCCGGGAGTCCCCACATCGCTATCGCACAAAGTAATTCATACCCTCTTGCGGGAAGAGTTGAATTACCAAGGTTTGGTTTTTACAGATGCCCTCAACATGAAAGGCGTTTCTGAATCCAACGCTCCAGGAATGTTAGAAGAACGGGCATTGTTGGCGGGCAATGATGTTCTTTTATTTTCCCAGGACATGCCGCTGGCCGTCGAGCATTTAGAAAAAGCCATCGCAGAGGGTCGCATCAAACAATCGATAGTTGACGCGGCGGTGCGTCGCATTTTAAGAGCAAAATACTGGCTTTTGCACAACGTAAACTTGATTCCAGAGAGAGGAAACCTAGTAGAGGATCTCAACGATTCCAACAGTGCGGTACTGCACGCGCGCATTTTGCAGCGCGCGTTGACCGTTGTATCTGCAAAAAATAATTTCAACACCTCCATGGGCCAATGGACGAATGCCTTGGTAGTGGCTGTGGGGACAGACATTCCAACGGCATTGAAAGCGAGTTGGTCTGCCTCCGAAGTGGTGGTGCTGTCTACCCCCGACGTTGCGGCTTGGAATCAGGTACTGTCGAAAGCCAAAGGAGCCCCAGTAGTTATTGCCCATTTCACTTCCAATCTCACCCCGTGGAAATCCTCTTCTTTCCCCGCGTCATTGCCAGAGTGGGCGCAGAAAGTGGGACAAACATCCCCCACGATGGTTGTGCAATTTGGAAACCCCTATGCACTGAGGAAAGCACCGGTGGAAGGAGTTGAGGCGGTCCTAGTGGCCTACCAAAACCATCCAGTGGCCGTTGAGAATTTTGGTTCATTCCTTCGCGGAGAGGTATCTGCCCAGGGAATCTTACCGGTGACCGTAGGATCTAAGGCGCCGGCAGGGTTTTCTCATCCCGTAGCGGGAAGGGGCTCTTTGGTGGATGTTTCCTCTGTGGAAATGGCGGGATTTACAGGAGATTTGGAATCTAAAATTGCCGCTATTGCCATGGAGGGTATTCACAGCAAGGCATACCCTGGATGCCAAGTAGTAGTGGTGCGAAAGGGTCAAGTTGCTTTGAATGTAGCGTACGGTGCGTTGGATTACACTGAAAATGCGCGCGCTGTTCTACCTTCCGATTATTACGACATTGCCTCTCTCAGTAAAATCATAGGCAGTATTCCGGCCCTTTTGGCATTGGATGCTCGAGGCCTTTTTTCGCCTACTGAGTCTA
>CAMDTE010000007.1 GCA_945907425.1 Owenweeksia hongkongensis DSM 17368
CCGATGATCCCATGGAGCAATACCCAAAAGTATCGGGCGGAGAAACAGAGATTAAAGCCACATCGATAGGCAAGTGACCCCGTCGAAAGAGGAGGGGCATTTCACTTAAAAACACAGGAATATAGTCTGCATCGCCCATGTCCACCGCAGCTCTCACATTAGGGCCAACAAAACAAGCATTGTGATGAAAGGTTCCAAACAAAGCCTCTGAAGTGTAGGGAGCCTCTCCCTCGGTATGTACATGAATAATTTCCACGTCTTTCACTTCTCCTAAAAGCTCAGGCAAAACCTCTACCAACGCTTGCGGAGCCATAGCCACACTGTGTATAAATACACGCTGACCGGATTGTATGCTTTGCACAGCTTCTAAAGCAGTGACCGTTTTTGGGGCAGTTTTTCGACTTCTCATGAGGCAAATTTCCGATATCTCCTGGAAAAAAAATATGACTAATCTCACCGAACGATAAAATGCTCAAAAAAAAACCCAAGCCTCATAGCTTGGGTTTGTTTTGTAGCGAAAGGGGGGATCGAACCCCCGACCTCAGGGTTATGAATCCTGCGCTCTAACCATCTGAGCTACCTCGCCAAATCGGGTTGCAAAGGTAGGCCGTTTCCTCACACCAACAAATTGCAAACAAGATTTTGCCGTTTTCAATTCTTGATTATATTGCACCCTATGGCAGAACGTGTTCAAATCGAGTTAGAATTTCCTGTGAAGGCTTCAGCAGCTATGCTTTACAATTTCTTAGCCACTCCGAGTGGATTGGCTGGGTGGTTCTGCGATGACGTAAATTCGAGAGGCGACCGCTTTGTTTTTATATGGGGCGACACGGAAGAGGTAGCTACTCTGGTCCGGAAGCGACAAGATGTTTTTGTACAATACAAATGGGAAGAGGATAAGTCCAACAATAAATTTTCGTTTGAATTTCGAATTTCTGTCGATGATATTACGCTCGACGCCACCTTGATCGTGACAGATTTCGTCGATGCAGACGAAGTGAACGAAATGAAACTTCTTTGGAACAGCCAAATCCACAATTTACTACACAACATCGGTTCCTGATCGGAGCCTTCGTTGTTTGGGGACTTATTTTCGGCCTGTTAGCCAACTTTGTTCCTCAAAATGAGCTGCATTTTTGGTGGGATCCTTTACGTTATTCCTACTGGAATGGACTAGGGTACATTCTATCGACTTCTGTAGAATGGCCCGTTTTTTTTCTTTTTTTAGGACTATTTTTTCAAAAAAAAGTGCGATTAGAAGATATTGTCGGGTTTTTCGCGTCCCTATTGATTGTATGGGGTGTCATTTTAGTGTTTAAACATTTTCTGTTTCCTGACATGCCGCGACCTTGGCAGTATTTTCCACAGGGATCACTCCCAAAACCCTTTCCTTCTTTTAAACCGCTCTATCAACACAGCTTTCCTTCCGGACATACAGCAACTGCTGTGGCTGCAGCACTATGGGGAGCTTATTTCACTCGAAAGTTCTTCGTTCTTTATTGGGGCCTGTGGGCATTTGGTGTGGGCGCAAGCCGTGTTTTATTGCATCAACATTGGATGCAGGATGTCTCCGTGGGTGTTTTTATCGGTTGCCTTGCTTTTGTCCTAGGCCAATGGCTTGCCAAGCGAATGCAGTATATTTGGACCTCTAAATCACAGGATATAAAATGAAATTATTGGAAGGAAAAGTGGCCATCATTACAGGTGCGTCCAAAGGAATTGGCAAAGGCATTGCTTTGGCCTTTGCACAACACGGAGCAAACGTGGCTTTTACTTATTTATCTTCGGTAGAACAAGGCTTGGCCTTAACTGCAGAGTTAGAAGCTTTGGGTATAAAGGCCAAAGGATACCGCTCTGATGCATCTGATGCGCAACAAGCCGAGGAACTAATCAATGCGGTAGTAGAAGATTTTGGCCGTATTGACTGCGTGGTCAATAATGCGGGAATTACCAAGGACGGACTGCTTATGCGCATGTCAGAAGATGATTTTAACAAGGTGATCCGGGTCAATTTGAACAGCGTTTTCAATATGACCAAAAGTGTGCAACGCATCCTGTTGAAACAGAGATCAGGTAGTATTGTCAACATTTCTTCTGTGGTAGGAGTTAAAGGAAATGCAGGTCAGGCAAATTATGCAGCATCCAAAGCGGGAATAATTGGATTTACAAAATCAGTAGCTCTGGAACTGGGCTCCCGGAACATCCGATGCAATGCAGTGGCTCCTGGTTTTATTGAAACAGAAATGACGGCTATTCTGGACGAGAAAACAGTCCAAGGATGGCGTGATGCAATTCCCTTGCGTCGAGGTGGCCAAGCGGCCGATGTGGCCAATGCTTGTGTGTTTTTGGCTTCCGATATGAGCTCTTATATTAGCGGACAAGTGCTGAACGTAGACGGCGGTATGTTGACATGAGTACACTGCTCCTAGCGTTGGTCCCCGCTGCGCTACTTGCTGGGTGGGTGTACCGTCGTTGGCCTTATTCACTTCCTAGTAATGGGTTGCGTTTACTGCGGATGCTTTGGGTTTGGTTGGCTCTACTGTTTTTATTCAACCCTCAGTTTCCCTTCTCTTCAGTAGAAAAGGAACGGCCCCTTGTTCTGGTAATGGAAGACAGATCGGGATCAACCCGAGGCGTTCATTGGCCGGTCGTAGAACTTCCGTGGGCAGACACCCTGCGCATTTCTTTTGGAACGGGTCAATCCACATCGATAGATAGCGCACTCACAAAAGCCAGTCAACGGCTTGCGGGAAAATCACCAGCTGGGATCCTTTGGTTAACAGACGGTGTGTTGACCCATGGAATGGATTGGCGCGTACCCACGGAGCGTTATCCCGGAACTCACCAAGCGATTGTCCCTAACGACACCGTCCTAGACTCCGGATGGAAGCTCGTCTCCATAGAATGTCCTACCCGGGTGCAAAAAGAAGAAAGCGTAACCTGCGACTTGCTCTGGCAGCACACGGGGAATAGCGTTTCTTCAACGTCTGTTTCGGTACAATGGGGGAATCAAGTATTAACCCGATTGACGCTTCCTGCACAAAGGGGGCCGTCTTGGCAGAGCACGCCGTTGGTATGGAAACCAGAAGAAACGGGGAATAAGCCGCTGTTTGTGAGGGGCCAAAATGTTCAATCCTTGGTTTCTGTGTTGGATGAAAAACGATTGCTGATTGTTTTTTCTTCCCGTTTAACGGCAGATATTTCCTTTTGGGTAGACAACATAGTGGGTTCACGCCGCGTAGAATCTCGATTTCGCAAAGGAAGTGAACCCGAAAAAAGTGATTTTGATGCCGCTATCTGGCTTGTGCAGGGAGAGCAAGCGGTTTGGGGAGAAGAGCGTTTTCAAGGAGCTATTGTTCGTTTGCCTTCGTCACCGCAAGCACAGGGACCTGTTGGCGTCTTGTCTATGGAAAGCAGTTGGGGATCCTGGGATTTTCCAACAGTACATCGGTTGCAATCCGTTCGCCTGAAACGATTACCCAAAGAAGAAAGCGTGCTGTGGAATGATGGGTTCCCTGTGATTGTTTGGCAGCCACATCCGGCAAGAATGCGCGTTGGGCTTGTTGGATTTCAGGAAACCGCTTTGCGCGTAGATTCGGGCTTGGCTCGGCTTCCGGGCAGTCTCATCGATCGTTTGTGGAGTGCGCGAGCAGATGGATCGTGGGGTATCTACCCACCCAGCCCATCGATTCCGTTTACAAAGCAATCCTGGCGTGGCGAATGGAACGGATGGGATCCCTCCAGCAGTACCAATGGTCCTACAATCCACATTTCTTCGCGAGGAAATTTCTCTTTCCCTCTGATCGCTTCTTCTCGTGGAATCTATGGCCTAGGAGCTGCCGTCAAACCTGGATTGTATTCCTACCAAGCCGATGGAGAATGGAATGGAGAGAAAAGACGCATGACGGGCATTTGGCGTGTATTGGAGGGGAATCCGGAAGCGCAAAAACCCACTTCCTTTTTTTCTTTACGTCGGGCCGGTATTTCCGTTGTTCCCCTACATGCTTCCGCGAAAGCATTGGCACAATGGAAGCAGGCGGCATGGGCCCCTGAACAATGGCACGAACAAAAAAAGTCCCGCAGTTGGCGGGACTTTTGGTGGGCTCTGGTTCTGGCAGGTCTTGTGCTCAGCGTTGAAGCTTTTGCACGAAAACACTGGACCGGCGAACCGTAATTAGCGCAAGTTCTTTGCAAGGAAAGCCGTAAGATCTTTTACGGATACGTTGCGCAAAACGATGGTCCCTTTGCCGTCCAAAACAATGTTTTGAGGAATAGAACGGATGCTGTACAACTCGGCAGCGCTATTATTCCATCCACGCAAATCGCTCATGTGTTTCCATGTCAATCCGTCTTCAGCAATAGCACCCTTCCAGGCCTCGGCCGTTTCATCAAAACTTACCCCGATTACTTCTAGTCCTTTGGAGTTATATTGTTTGTACAAAGCGACCAATTCTGGGTTTTGAGCACGGCAAGGACGACACCAAGAAGCCCAAAAATCCACCAAAATGTATTTCCCACGAATAGACGACAACGACACGGGTTGTCCAGCAGGATCTGCCTGTGTCAAATCCGTTAGTTTTTGGCCGATGGCTACCTTTTTTAATTTTTCAATCCGCTCTTTCAAAGCGATCACATCCGGAGCCCCTTGAAAAGAATCCTCTGAACTTTCCAAAATTTTCTCCAAAGAAGACAATTCTTCGTCGAACAAATACCGATTGGCGACAAAGGCCCCTAAGGGACCATTGTTGGCAGCAAAACGAGTCATAAAAGCCATATTTCCCTCGTACATTTCCTGAAAACGCCCCATCAAGGCTTCTGCTGTGGCCACATCGCCGCTTTGCATAGAGCGACCGTATTCTTGTTCCATTTGACCGGCTTGTTGCTGGAATGTCTCTTGATGGTCCATGAATGCAGACAGGCTATCGGTCAATGGAGATCCTTTGGCTCTACCGCGGAAAGGCATCGCCGCTGCATCGCCCGTAACTTCTACCGATTCTTTCCAACCGTAGAGCATAACAGGTGGTTGTAAACCGTCTATCTGGACAAACAGCATTTGTGCCTGGTCTAATTCTGCAGTCAACTCCGCTTTCCCGTCTTTGATAAATACGCTATCAAGCGCTATAATTTCTGTTTCTGTTACTCTTACCAAACGAGCATAGACGGAGTCTCCAGCCGTCCAGTTGTCTAAAGAAACAGATACATCCATTGTGTTTTGACAACTAGACAGGGTCAGTACGGCCCCGAGCGTCAGGAAGGTATTTTTAAAATTCATGCGGCAAAGATACCCAAGCTTACCTTTGGAAAATGAAACAAAAATTACTTTTTGCAAGCCTAATTTCCGTACTGAGTTTTTCGGCAATAGCTGGGGAGGGAATGTGGCTGCCTTTTCTATTGAGTCAGAACGAAGCGGCCTTACGAAAAAGCGGGTTGCGGTTGACGGCCAAAGATCTGTACGATGCCAATCAGGCCAGCTTAAAGGATGCCGTGGTCCATTTTGGAGGCTTTTGCACGGGTGAAGTGGTTTCCCATCAAGGACTCATTTTCACTAACCATCATTGCGGGTACGATGCCATACAAGAGCACAGCTCTGTGAACAATGACTTATTGACCTATGGATTTTGGGCCAAAAACTTAGCGGAAGAAAAACCCAATCCGGGCTTGTTTGTAGATTTCATTCGGTATATGGAGGATGTGACTCCTTTGATCCTCCAAAATATCCCGTCTAAACTCACCGATACAGAGAAGGCGTTGGCTATAAAAAGCAACATCCAGTCTTTGATTCAACAAAGAGAAAGCCTTCGAGATTTGGAATACAGCGTCAAACCCATTTATTATGGAATGCAGTACATTCTGGTTGCTTCGGAAAGGTATTCAGATGTCCGGTTGGTTGGAGCGCCGCCTAGTTACATTGGAAAATTTGGGTCCGATACGGACAATTGGGTCTGGCCTCGGCATACGGGTGATTTTTCTGTCTTTCGTGTGTATGCCTCACCTCAGGGAAAGCCTTCCGCATACCACGCAGAGAATGTCCCCTTGCACATTGCTCATCCCTTGAAGATTTCTATTTCTGGTGCCGAAGAAAATGATTTTACCATGGTGTACGGTTTCCCAGGAAGGACAGAGGAGTATTTGCCAGCCGCAGGCGTTTCGCAAGCAGTGGATTGGCTCAATCCCTTGCGCATAGGGGTTCGTAAACGATTGTTGAGCACTTGGGACAGCGCGATGCGTGTCTCTCCAGAAATGAAAATTGCTTATGCCTCCAAATACGCTAGTTCTGCCAATGCCTATAAGAAATGGATAGGGGTAAACATAGGCATCAAGAGAACCGGAGCCCTTCAGGCCATCGCCAAAGAAGAAGCGGCCGTCGTGCACTTGGGCTATGAATTTGCGCAAAACGTGAAGAGCATTAACGCGGCCTACGAAGCGGCCAATCCGCTGATGGCTTCTAGAGAATTGTACGCGGAAGTGGTCTTGCGCGGCTGGGAGCTGGCCGGATTGGCTTCTCAATTGAAGGGGTTGACGGAAGAAAAAGTGGCATCCGCAGAGTTCGCTGCCTTTTTGCAAGATTTTTATAAAAATTACAACCCGACCTTGGACCGTCGAGCATTGCAAAAAACATTGGCCTACTGGTTAGTGGAAGCTCCTCATGGGTGGCCTTCTTTGCAGGTCCCTCCCTTAGAAAAAACCCAAGCATCTGCTCTCGCTTGCATGGATGGATTCTTGGCCCACCCTAAGACCTCTCTATCGTTGTACCAAAAAGATCCCTCTGCCTGGTGGAAGGAAGCACAGGCAGACCCTGTGATGCTTTGGATGACGGAATACCAATCCTGGGCTCAAACTACCTTGTCAACACCGCTAAAACCATTCCTGGAAACGATTTCCAATGGATTACCGCTGTATATGCGAGGTCTGATGCAAGCAGGGGAGGGGAAAGACTTTTATCCCGACGCCAACAGCACGCTTCGGTTGGCTTCCGGAAAGGTACTGGCCTACAGCCCTGCGGATGGGGTAGAGTATACCACCCATACCACTTTGGATGGAATGATGGCCAAATACATACCTGGAGATTACGAATTCGATATTCATCTTCCGTTGCGAGCGCTGTATGCACAAAAGGATTTTGGTCCGTATGCCATGCCGAACGGCCAAATGCCCGTCTGTTTCATTGCCAGCAACCATACTTCGGGCGGCAATTCTGGCAGTCCCGCCTTCAACGCCCGCGGTGAATTGATCGGTATCAACTTTGACCGGGTTTGGGAAGGAACCATGTCGGACTACTATTTTGACGAGCGCATTTGCCGCAACGTCATGGTGGATATACGCTATGTTTTGTTTATCATAGATAAATTAGGCGGAGCTTCTCATTTGATTCACGAAATGGAGTTGGTTCAAGGCCACTCTGGGCGTACTTTTGTGGCACCAAAAAAAGCATCCAAAGAATGAGTGTTCTCGTCAACAAAGCATCTAAAATCATCGTTCAAGGTTTTACCGGCAAAGAAGGATCTTTCCACGCCGAACAAATGATTGCCTACGGGACGCAAGTCGTTGGAGGGGTAACGCCAGGAAAAGGTGGACAAACCCATTTGAATCGTCCTGTTTTCAACTCGGTAGCCGATGCCGTGAACGCCACCGGCGCTACGGTATCTATATTGTTTGTTCCTCCTGCCTTTGCAGCGGATTCCATCATGGAAGCAGCGGATGCTGGTATTGGAGTGATTGTAGCCATAACGGAAGGCATTCCAGTGAAAGACATGATACTTGCCAAGCGGTATGTAAAAGAACGCGGAGTGACGCTTATTGGACCCAATTGTCCCGGCATCATTACAGCAGGAGAAGCCAAGGTGGGCATCATGCCCGGTTTTGTGTTTCAGCCAGGGCGCATCGGCATTGTTTCTAAATCCGGAACATTGACCTATGAAGCGGCAGATCAAATCGTTAAAGCAGGTCTTGGTGTCAGCACAGCGATTGGTATCGGCGGCGATCCCATCATCGGAACAACCACTCAAGAAGCAGTGGCTCTTTTGATGAACGATCCAGAAACAGACGCTATTGTCATGATTGGAGAAATCGGTGGAAACCTAGAAGCCATCGCAGGGGAGTGGATCAAAACCCACGGAACCAAACCTGTCGTTGGCTTCATTGCAGGCGAAACAGCGCCAAAAGGCAGAACCATGGGTCACGCAGGCGCCATCGTGGGAGGAACAGACGATACCGCTCAGGCGAAAAAAGCCATTTTACGGTCTTGCGGAGTGCACGTAGTGGATTCTCCCGCAGAAATAGGAAGCAAAATGGCCGAATTGATGGGCCTCTAAATAGGCATGAAGGATACTGTTCTTTTCAATGGCCATTGGATAGAGGCGGATTCACCTGTTTTCTCATCGCAACACCGCGCAAGTTTATACGGAGATGGGCTTTTTGAAACGCTACGGTCACACAGCACCGATGGAGTTCGCTTTTTTGAATCGCATTATTTTCGATTGATGGCCTCGCTGCGTATTCTACGCATGGAAATCCCTTCCGAATGGAGCCCCGAATTCCTTTTGGACCATCTGTTGGACGTGACAAAAAAAAGGGCAGTAAACTCCCGTGATGTTCGGTTGCGATTGTCTGTCTGGAGGCACGGGTCTACAGGGTATGGATCACACGCAAACGGTGTGGATTGGTGCATCTCTGGCACTCCATTGGATTCAACGGAGTATCGCGAAACCGCTGACTCCCCTCGGATACTTGTGTTTAAAGATCACGCCAAACCCCCTGGACTGCTATCTACCCTCAAAGGTCCCCATAGTTTTTTATTTGGCTTGGCTGAGCGGTTTGCAAAAGAAAACCAGGCCACGGAGGCATTGATTCTTACGCCAGACAATCATTTATTGGAAAGCTCTCGGTCCAACCTATTCATTCTGCAAGACGGCCAGCTGTATACTCCTCCGCTCTCTGCGGGTTGCACCAAAGGTGTTTTGCGGCAAGCTGTTCTCAAAACGGCCAAGGAATTGGGCGTTCCGGTGATTGAAAAATGCATGTCTCCTTTTGATTTGCAACGAGCCGATGAGGTTTGGCTCAGCAACGCTGTGCACGGGATTCGGCCCGTGAGAGAATACAAGCAAGCCCATTATTCTTTAGGAAAAGCGAACGAATTTTTATCTTTCATTGAAGAGGAATCTAAAATATTTTCATTGTAAATTTAGGTATGGAACTACAAAACGAGAGAAAAGTATATCAATCCAATGAACTGATGGAGGCTCATGTGGGAAACAATCCTTTTCCACTTTTCACCCAATGGTTTGATGCTTTTCGGGCATTGCAAACAGACGATGCAACAGCGATGACGTTAGCGACAGCGGGCCAAAAAGGCCCTTCTGCGCGGATTGTTCTGTTAAAAAATTATTCCACGGAGGGTTTTGAGTTTTTCACGCAATACACCTCTATCAAAGGGCAAGATATCGACAAAGACCCACGGGTTAGTTTGTTGTTTTTTTGGCGAGAACTGGAACGGCAAGTTTCCATACAAGGCACTGCCGTTCGTTTGACAGACCAAGAGAACGACGAGTATTTCTACACGCGACCTATAGAAAGTCAGGCAGGCGCTATGGCTTCTCATCAAAGCCACCCGGTGGCATCGCGTGAAGCGTTGTTGGATAGCTACACAACCCTTTTGGAAGGATGCATAGAGCGCGGAAGAGGCATTCGTCCCGCCTCGTGGGGTGGATACCGCATTGTGCCCACTGCCTTTGAATTTTGGCAAGGACGTCCGGGCCGTTTACACGATCGGCTGTACTACACCTTAAGCGAAGACAACACGTGGTCTTTTATCCGTTTGGCACCATGAGCAATGCAACTTTAGAAAATGTGCGGTTCGCTGTAGTGGGTTGTGGACGCATCGGAATGCGTCATGCGGAGACTATTCAAGGAACCAAACGAGCGGAATTAGTGGCCACGATTGATTCTGACCCGCAGCACCAAGGCTTTCAAGGAGTTCCTCATTTTATTAGTTTGGAGGAATTTTTAGCTACTCGCCCTGCGGTGGATGTGATCAATATTGCCACTCCCAATGGATTCCATGCAAAACAAGCCATTGAGGTGTTGAATGCGGGGTATCACGTGTTGGTGGAAAAACCCTTGGCTTTGACAAAAGCGGACGCGGAAGATGTATTGCATACTGCCTTGCGCAAAGGGAAGCGTGTTTTTGCCGTGATGCAGAATCGTTATTCTCCCCCCAGCGAGTGGTTGAAGGAAATGGTGGACAGCGGCCGTTTGGGGACTATCTACATGGTCCAGCTGAACTGTTTTTGGAATCGCGACGATCGTTACTACCACACGGGCGGATGGCACGGAACCAAGGAGATGGATGGAGGTACTCTTTTTACGCAATTCAGCCACTTTGTAGATATTTTGTATTGGGCTTTCGGCGATTTGACACACATCCAAGCGCAATTGGCCAATTTCAATCACAAACATTCCATTGATTTTGAAGATACGGGATCTGTTTCGTTTCAATTGGTGCGCGGAGGAATGGGTACATTGAATTATTCTACCTCTGTTTGGGATAAGAATTTGGAGAGTTCCTTGCTAGTGATTGCAGAGAAGGGTAGTTTGAAAATTGCCGGACAGTACATGAACGAGGTAGAGTATTGCCATGTGGAGAATTATACCATGCCCACTTTGCTTCCGAGCAATCCACCCAACGACTACGGTGGTTACAAAGGTTCTGCTTTCAATCATCCCTACGTAATTCAAAATGTGATCGATGTCTTGTGTGGTGACGGTAGCATTGGAACCAATGCGTTGGAAGGGTTGAAGGTGGTGGATATTATTGAACGTATTTACAAGTCTGCCACTCCCAAACTTTAATTTGTAAAGTATAGGACAAAAAAAAGGGCCGCGATGCGGCCCTTTGTTGTTCTGTAGAGAATGAATTACAGCTTACCGCTCAATTCAGCTCCTGGCTTGAACTTTGCCACGTTTTTGGCAGCAATTTTAATTGTCTTACCAGTTTGTGGGTTGCGGCCCTCACGTGCAGCACGCTTAGAAACGGAAAAAGTACCGAAGCCTACCAAAGAAACGCGACCGCCATTCGATAGAGTAGTGGTTACATTACCTGTTACAGCCTCCAAGGCTTTTTTTGCTTGTGCTTTGGTGACACCCGCTTCTGCAGCGATTGCATCGATTAGTTCTGCTTTGTTCATTTTAGGTGATTTTTATGGTTAATTAGGTCATTCACACACTCACAAATATAGCCGATTACACCTTTCTGGCAAGTGTTTACGCATTAATTATGCACTTTCGTTGAAAATACTTTCTGAATGCCCCCGAAGAAAATCAGCTACAGGCATCATTTTCTTTCCCGGCCATTGGATTTCTAAGAGCTGCAAAGCACCATCGGGCCCACTGTAAAAAAGTTCGTCCTGTTTCTTGATAATTTTAGAAATGTTTGATTTTACATTTTTGTTTATCAGGCATTTACCGATTTTAATATCAACTGATGGTTCAATTGATAAATGAAGCAAAACGCCCGGAAATGGCGTCAATCCGCGGTACAAATTATACCATCTTTCCACTGAGTCAGAGGGGTCTAAATAGGTGTTTTCCCGGTGAAGTTTTGGCGCATGGGAAGCAAAAATATTTTTTTGAACAACTGGTGATAACGTATTGTTTTTAAGGCCTGTTAGGGTGTTTAGAGCCAACTCAGCTCCTAAAATTTGCAATTTATCGTGGATTTCACCCATTGTTTCGTCTGGACCGATCAAACATTCCTTCTGCAAAAGGATCTTTCCGGTGTCAATTTGATCGTCCAATAAGAAGGTAGTCACCCCTGTTTTGCGCTCCCCTCGAATAATAGCCCAGTGGATAGGGGCTGCTCCCCGGTAAGCCGGAAGGAGGGAGGCATGCACGTTGAACGTCCCCAAAGGAGGAAGGGACCAAACGGAATGTGGTAACATCCGAAAAGCCACAACAACAAAGACCTGCGCGCGAAAAGATTGTAAAGTGTCAATAAATCCTTGGTCTTTCAAAGACACGGGCTGCAGCAAAGGCAAGTCATGCGCTAGGGCAAACTTTTTGACTTCAGACGATTGAAGTTTTAATCCTCTACCAGAAGGCTTGTCTGGCGCTGTCACAACGGCAGCTATCTCTATGTTTTGCTCAAACAAGTGCTTCAATGTTGCCACCGCAAACCCAGGAGTGCCAAAAAAAACGATGCGTAAGTTACTTTCCATTTGTTTTGATATAATAAACTCCTGCGGAGGTTCGGAACCACCAATTTTCAAGCATTCCCCGTCGCAAGAGGGTGTCTAGTGCGCCAGCATCTGCCCCAGGCCATTCTGTTAATAATTCGGCGCGGCTGACAGGCGACAAGCCAATGCGTCTCTTCAATACGTTGACGGGTACGGATTGCAGATTTTGACACACATCGCACGTGCCACAGGTCGATGCACTTTCTTCCCCGAAATAACGCAACAAAGCCTGGAACCTACATCGATCAGCGGTAAAGAATTTTTCCACCTCGATTCGTTTTTCTTGTTGCCGTTGCAAAAGCCCTTCCAGAGCCGATCTGCTCATGGGCAAGTGGCCTGAGCTCTCTCTATAATGGCTCCAATAGACCGTATTCTTGGCAGGAGAAGGGGTGTATGTTAGCATTCCAGCCGCCACCAAGCGAATCAACTTTTTTTCCAAAACAGGGACAGTTTCTTGGCACTCCCTAGAAACATCCGCCCAGGAAATAGGGGTGGGTGCCGATTGTATTCCGGGATAGGTTCTCGCTAGATAATACACGAGATTTTCTGCCCAAGGAAGCTCTTCCAAGGCGGTTACCAAAGCAGAGCCCGTGGACAATAACTGCACGCGAGGAGATCTATCCCAACCTTCCGAAAACACAAGGGCATTGATGCGTTCAAAAAGCGCTGCCGCCGCATGCACTTTGGCCAACGGCCATTGCAGCGTGTTGCTGAGTTTTTCTGGAGAAAAAGTGTGCGTAACTCCCCCCTGACCCACAGCTACTTGGCCCTGACTCGCCAAGGCCTGATAGAAATCTTCCGCATTCTTCCACGAGATTTCTTGCAGCGCAGCTCTTCTTCGAAGCCCGGCAATACTTTTTGATGTAAACAAAGTAATCACTAGAGCAGGCTCTGCATCTCGTCCTCCTCGACCTATCTCTTGATAGTACGCTTCCATACTTTCCGGCAAGTCGATATGGAGCACAAGACGAACATTCCCTTTATCTATCCCCATACCAAAGGCGGTAGTAGCCACCATCGTCGGAATTTCCTCAGACATCCATTGTTTTTGTCTCCTTTCTCTTTCCTTACTCTCTATTCCGGCATGATAGGCTAACGCAGGAATTCCCATGCCTTTTAAATCACGCGCCCAATCCTCCGTTTGACGCCTGCTTCTAGCATATAAAATTTTAGCCCCCTGTGTTTTTTTGAGCCATTCCGCAGCATCCAGCAAGGGACTTTCCGACATCAAGACCCGCAATTGCAGATTGTCCCTGTAAAAACTCTGCTGAAAAATAGCTGGATTTTCCAAGTCCAGCTGCTTGCAAATATCTTTCAGAACAAAGGGCGTAGCCGATGCAGTCAGGGCCAAAACAGGAACGTACGGAAACTTGTTCCTCAGTAATTTGATTTTTAAAAAGGCAGGGCGGAAATCGTGTCCCCATTGGCTGACACAATGCGCCTCGTCTACGGCAATAAGGCTGATGGGACAAAGGGCCAACTTCTCAACGAATGATTCTTGCGCAAGGCGTTCTGGACTAACGTATAAAAACCGAAGAACTCCCTGAGAAGCCTGAGCAAGCGCTGTATTCAATGCGCCTTTGGATAGTCCAGAAGGCAAGGTAGTGGCACCAATTCCTAAGGATTGCAGTCGCTCCACTTGGTCATTCATCAATGACACCAGGGGCGACACCACAAGGGTTAGTCCCGGAAGAATAAGTCCCGGCACTTGGAAACAAAGGGATTTTCCGCCGCCTGTCGGCAACAAGGCTACCGTGTGACGGCCTTCCAAAACGGATGTAACAATTTCTTTCTGCATCGGGCGGAAGCTGCTAAACCTCCATACCTCGGAGAGTACTTGATCCAATGCAGACAAGGAACTCATGAAATAAAAGAATAGATGGTTTGTTTCACAAAATCAACCCGCTCTTGAACAGTGCCTTTTGGCACAAGCACAACGGTATAGCCGAAATGCCGATACGTGTCCATCAATTGTTCATGCACTCCCAAAGTATGTTCAAAAGTTTCCCATCGTTCTGAGTCCACGGTATAAATTTCGCGCCATGGAGGAGTGATAAAAACCAAGTCGTACCGCAAATCTTGACACAATTGTGCCCATTTCGGCTTCCAATTTTCTGGCGACCTCCCATAATAGGCGAGTGAGTCCATCACCGTTCTATCAAAAACAACGGGACCTGACTGGTTAGCCGCTTGGGCATGTTGTTCTGCCCGTTTTTCGATGACCTTTTCCGTAAAAGCATCCAAGTTGTCCCAAGGCACCACATCGGAACCTTGAGCCACAGACTCTTGCGTTAACTGCCGGCTGTATTCGTGAAAAACGGCCATACCCTTTTGTTCTAGGGCTTCTATCAAGGAGGTTTTCCCGGTTCCGGCGGCACCTGAAAGGGCGATGCGGACAATGCGGTTCTCTGTTGTAATCTTTGCAGTCATGAATCAAAAAGAAGAGGCCTTTCGGCTACAATTAGAGCAAAGCTACACTTGGCCCAGCATTTACATGTTTAAATTTATTTGCCCGGCAGACAATGAGACCATTGCGCGGGTGGAGAGCTTGTTCGATGCGGAGTCGTCCAGGGTGACATTGCGGTCCTCTCGCTCAGGGAATTTCACGAGCATAACAGCCACAGAGCTCATGATTTCAGCAGAATCCGTTTTGGAACGCTACAGAAAAGCCGCAGAGATACAAGGTTTACTTTCTCTTTGACGAGACGAATTGAAGTTCCTCTTTTCCTTCCTCAGGCGCATCCATTTTCAACGTGTCGCCGGCTTTGAATAGGCCGTTGACAATAGCTTCCGCCACGGGATCCTCAATGTATTTTTGAATGGCCCGCGCGAGAGGTCTTGCGCCAAATTTTGGATCAAATCCCTTGTCCGCGACGTAAGCAATGGCCTCTGAGGTTAGCTGCAACTCGTATCCCATGCTGGACATTCGGGCCAATAAATGGTGTATTTCCAAGTCGATGATTTTCGCAATGGACTCTTTATCCAAGGGATGAAAAATGACCACATCGTCGATTCGATTTAAAAACTCGGGAGCAAAGGCCTTTTTTAACGCACTATCTATTACGCCTCGGGTCAATTCTTCTGCTTTTTCTTGACGAGTCAAGGTCCCAAAACCCACGCCTGCACCAAAATCCACCAATTGTCGAGAACCAATATTGGAGGTCATGATGAGGATCGTGTTTTTAAAACTCACTTTTCGACCCAAGGAATCAGTCAAATGACCCTCGTCCAATGTCTGCAACAACAAATTAAAAACGTCGGGATGCGCTTTTTCTATCTCATCCAAAAGAACGACCGCATAGGGTTTGCGCCGAACTCTTTCTGTTAGTTGCCCCCCTTCTTCGTATCCAACATATCCAGGAGGCGCTCCTACCAGGCGAGAAATAGAAAATTTCTCCATGTATTCACTCATGTCGATTCGGATCAAAGCATCGGATGAATCAAACAACTGATGCGCCAATTCTTTGGCCAATTGCGTTTTCCCAACACCCGTTGGACCTAAAAAAATAAACGAGCCGATGGGTTTGTTTGGATCTTTCAATCCAGCCCTGTTTCTTTGGATAGCGCGGACCACCTTTTGAACTGCCTCCTCTTGACCGATGACACGGCCGTTCAACTCCGCTGCCATGTTGGACAATTTTTCCATTTCTTGTTGCGCAACGCGCTGCACCGGAATACCTGTCATCATCGCTACCACGTCCGCCACGTTTTCTTCCGTCACGGGCGTTCGATTCAGTTTTACTTCTTCTTCCCAATGCGCTTGGGCTATGGACAAATCCGATTCCAGGGTTTTTTCCACATCGCGCAATCGAGCAGCCTCTTCATAGCGTTGCTTTCGCACTACTTCTACTTTTTCCAAACGAATCTCCTCCAGTTTTAATTCCAGCGTAGCCATGGCAGGAGGAATGTGAATATTATTGATGTGAACTCGCGCACCCGCTTCGTCCATAGCATCAATCGCCTTGTCTGGTAAATGACGATCACTCAAATACCGTGAAGTCAGGCGCACGCATGCCTCCAAAGCCTCATCGGTATAAATCACATTGTGATGGTCTTCGTACTTGTCTTTGATGTTTTGCAAAATCTGAAGGGTTTCTTCAGAGGAAGGAGGGTCAACCATGACTTTTTGAAATCTCCTTTCCAATGCGCCATCTTTCTCTATATATTGTCTGTATTCATCCAAGGTTGTGGCGCCAATGCATTGAATTTCTCCTCTTGCCAATGCGGGTTTGAACATGTTGGAGGCATCCAATGAACCCGATGCCCCTCCAGCGCCAACAATAGTATGCAATTCATCAATGAATAAAATGATATCGTCGTTTTTTTCGAGCTCGTTCATGAGCGCCTTCATGCGTTCTTCAAACTGACCACGGTATTTTGTGCCCGCAACCATACTCGCGAGGTCTAGATTCACCACGCGTTTCCCAAACAACACACGGCTCACTTTTTTCTTTACGATGCGTATCGCCAATCCTTCGGCAATGGCAGATTTTCCCACACCGGGTTCTCCTATAAGCAAGGGATTGTTTTTTTTGCGTCGAGAAAGAATTTGACTAACTCGCTCTATTTCCTTTTCCCGGCCAACAACAGGGTCCAATTTTCCTTCTTCTGCCAACTGTGTCAAGTCGCGACCGAAGTTGTCTAATACGGGAGTTTTGGATTTACCTTGTTCCGCACGTGATTTCAACGCTCCGTAGGGATTATGACTTTTTCCATCAGGCACCGGTGAGTCGTCCTCGTTGTCGTCACCAAAAGAGGATTCATTCTTTGGCCCTTCCGGGCGCGTTTCGTTCATAAATCGACTTTGGTATTCTGCTTTCACCACTTCGTAATCCACTCCTAATTTCTTGAGGGTGCCTGTGACCGGATCATTGTCGTTTCGCAGTACGCACAACAAGAGATGCGCGGTGCGGATGACCGGACTACTGTGGAGTTTTGCTTCCAAAAAAGTAGTTTTCAAAGCCTTTTCCGCCTGACGAGTCAGAGGAATGTTTTTTCGTAAAGGATTGAATGAGTCCCCCGTGGAAGCCGGGGACTCTATTTTTTGACGCAATAACCCCAAATCAACACCCAACGACAGAAGAATTTCAATAGCAGAACCTTCGCCCTCGCGAATCAATCCCAGAATCAAATGTTCTGTCCCAATATTATCGTGGCCTAGCCGCAGCGCTTCTTCTTTGCTGTAGCCGATAACGTCTTTGACGCGGTTAGAAAAATTCTCGTCCATAATGTCCTTGTTACCAAAGCTGTGCCACTTTGTGCACTACTGCCGAAATGTCCGATTTGTGCTCGATATCCACGCTGTAATCTATATCATCTTTTCAACACTGAATTGTGCAAAAAAGCACTCTAATGCAGCCATCGCAATGCCCGAATACCGGTCACTAAAACGTAAATTTGAGGTTTAACGAGAACATAGAGAATACCATGGACGGAGAAAAGATCATTCAGATCAATATTGAAGAAGAAATGAAGGCATCGTACATCGACTATTCGATGTCAGTTATTGTCTCCCGCGCGTTGCCAGATGTCAGAGATGGCCTAAAACCAGTACATCGACGCGTTTTGTTTGGCATGCATGAAATGGGAAATCTCAGTACCCGCGCTTATAAAAAATCAGCGCGTGTAGTGGGTGATGTTCTGGGTAAATACCACCCCCATGGAGATTCTTCCGTCTACGACACCATGGTACGAATGGCGCAAGAGTGGTCATTGCGTTACACAATGATTGATGGACAAGGAAACTTTGGATCCGTCGACGGTGATTCACCAGCTGCCATGCGGTACACCGAGGTTCGTTTGCGTAAACTAGCAGAAGAACTATTGAGTGATATCGACAAAGGAACGGTTGATTATCAATTGAACTTTGACGACTCCTTGGAGGAGCCAAAAGTGCTCCCGACGCGCGTTCCCAATCTATTGGTTAACGGTGCTTCCGGAATTGCCGTAGGTATGGCTACCAATATGCCTCCTCACAATTTGACCGAGGTAATCAACGCCACAACAGCGTACATCGATGACAATGACATCACTATTGATGGGTTGATGCAATTCGTTTCGGCACCAGATTTTCCAACAGGAGGAACTATTTATGGTTACGAAGGAGTTCGAGATGCATTCCATACGGGCCGAGGCCGCGTCGTCCTTCGCGCTAAGTCCAATTTTGAAGAAGTTCACGGAAGAGACTGCATTATTGTCACAGAGATTCCCTACCAAGTCAATAAGGCAGAAATGATTAAAAAAACAGCGGACCTCGTCAATGAGAAGAAGCTGGAGGGTATTTCTGACATTCGCGATGAATCGGATAGAAGCGGGATGCGAATTGTGTATGTACTTAAACGTGACGCAGTTCCGAACGTTGTTTTGAATAAGTTGTATAAGTATACCCAGCTGCAATCTAGTTTTAGCGTCAACAACATTGCTCTGGTCCACGGCCGCCCAGAAATGCTGAACTTAAAACAAATGATTGGTCATTTTGTTGCCCATCGACACGAAGTAGTTGTGCGTCGGACAAAATTTGAATTGACCCAGGCAGAAAAGAGGGCGCACATACTGGAGGGGTTGTTGATTGCCATTGACCATTTAGACGCAGTGATCAAATTAATTCGGGCGAGCGCAACCGTAGATAACGCCCGGGATGGATTGATGAAGGAGTTTGGATTGTCAGAAATTCAAGCGAAAGCCATTCTTGAATTGCGACTACAAAAGTTAACCGGATTAGAGCGCGATAAAATCAAGGAAGAATACAATGAGCTGATGACGCTCATTCAATACCTGAACCGGATCTTAAACGAAGAGCCCCTTCGCTACGAAATCATCAAAAACGAATTGATTGAAATTCGAGACAAATACGGCGATGATCGCCGAACCAACATCGAATACGCGGGCGGAGATGTGAGTATTGAAGACATGATCGCGGACGAGGAAGTAGTCATCACTGTTTCTAATAAAGGTTATGTAAAACGCACTGCGCTAACGGAATACCGTACGCAAGGACGTGGAGGCGTGGGTTCACGAGGGGCCACAACACGGGACGAAGACTTTATTGAACATGTTTTTGTTGCAACGAATCACAATTATCTCCTTTTCTTCACCGAACAGGGACGTGTGTTTTGGCTCCGCGTATACGAAATTCCGGAAGGGAATCGAACAAGCAAAGGAAAAGCCATTGTTAATTTGATAAATATTCCACAAGACGATAAAGTGCGTGCTTTTATCAATGTGTTGAATTTGAAAGATACAGAGTACATCAATAGTCATTTTATTGTTTTGTGCACTCTGCGTGGCATCATAAAAAAGACCACTTTAGAGGCTTACAGTAGACCGCGCACTAACGGAATTAATGCGATTTCTGTTCGGGAAGGGGATACTTTGCTCGAGGCTCGCTTAACCAGCGGAAACGATGAAATCCTTATGGCTGTGCGCTCTGGCAAAGCCATTCGCTTCAACGAATCCAAGGTGCGTCCTATGGGCAGAAATGCTTCGGGTGTGCGGGCTATGTCGTTAGATACCGAAAAAGATGAAGTGGTCGGCATGGTTTGTCTGGCCAACCCAGAAGAAACTATTTTGGTCGTATCCGAGAATGGGTACGGTAAGCGAACCGACTTGGAGGATTATCGCGTGACCAATCGCGGTGGAAAAGGCGTGAAAACGCTCAATATTACGGATAAGACAGGTCCTTTGGTGGCCATTAAGTCTGTGACCGATGAGGACGATTTGATGATTACCAACAAAAGCGGCGTAATGATTCGTTTGAGCATGGACCAATTAAGGGTTATGGGTAGAGCGACTCAGGGCGTTCGACTAATCAACCTCAAGGGAAATGATGCCATCGCATCCGTAGCCAAGGTCCCACGGACAGAGCCGGAAGAAGTGGCAGAGCAGGAGGGAAGTGAACCCACCACGGACAACCCCTCTAACTCTACAGAATTAAACAATAATTAATTGGGGTTTTCCCTATTCCTACCGACATTTGCACCATGAAAAAAGGAATTGTTCTTGCGATGATGGCTTTTGTAAGTCTATCTGTCGCTGCCCAAGAAGGACCAAAAATCGCTAGTGCGAAAATCGCCATGGATCGAGGAGATTTAGTGGAAGCTAAAAAGTACACCGATCAAGCGGATTCTATCATCAAAGCCAAATCGGGCGCGGTAGACCCTAAACTGGTGGCTAAGCATTTACTTTATAGGGGCGACGTATATAACAAATTGTACAATTCCTCTAAAAAATTCAGTGACTTGGAGTTTGCTTTCCAGGCGTATGCGGACCTAATCGAGTTGGAAAAATCCAAACCGAAGTATTCCAAAATTGCCATAACAGAATCCATGCCGGGTGTTGCAGCCTCTTTTATTACGGAAGCGCAAACTGCTTACGATGCCAAGGATTCTAAATTGGCGTTGCATCTGTACCAAAGTGCAGTAGATGTACGAGCGCACCTAGGAGAAGTGGACACATTGACCCTCTCTTTTTTAGCGGCACTACAAAACGAAGCAAAAAACTTTGCGGAAGCAGAGAAGTACTACAAGAAGATCATTGACTTAGATTACAAGGGGATTACATGGACAGGGAAATTGGCAGAGAATGATCGGGTAGCAACATTCCCAGACAAAATAACCTTGGATTATTATGTGGGGTTAGGTAAGGCGTCAGAACCCACGCGTACCCCGAGTATTGATCACGAATATTATTTGCAGTTGTTGAACATGTATTTGGTAGCGGCGGCTACGGACAAAGACCCAAAAACAAGCGCTTGGTATACACAATTTGACATCGAGGTAAAGAAGGCACAAGCGAAGTATCCCACGATGGATGATTTTGTTAAAATGGAGCTGCAGTCGTATATCGCTCGGGAAAAATTTGAGGAAGCTTTGTCGAATTTATTGGCATCAGTGGCTGTGAATCCAAGCAATTCCCTGTTTTTGTACAACATTGGTTTCATCTACCACCAAAAGAAAAATGATTTAGCAAAGGGTGCGGAGTATTATGACAGAGCCATTGAAGCGGATCCTAACAATACTGACGCGTTGTACATGCGGGGATTCATGTTTATTGACGCCTCCAATAAATTCATTGAGAAAATGAACGCACTGAGTAGGTCAGCAGCGGATCAAAAGAAATACAATGAATTAGAGAAAGAAAAAACAAACGAACTCAAAAAGGCTGTACCGTTTTTTGAAAAGGCATACCAACTGAATCCCAAAGACCGCGCAACATTAGAAGCCCTGCGTGAAGTCTATTACAAAACGGGGCGGTCAGAGGACGCAGCACGTATTGCCAACGAGCTGAAGTATTTGTAAATAAAGAGTATATAGGGCAGGACCGACAAGTTGTCGGTCTTGTTTTTAAAATTCCTATTTAACATAATATTAATTATGTCCGAAATATAATCAATCTTTTAGGGCTATCCAAGAGGGACGGATTCTGGTTGAATCGGTGACTGCGTTCTTGACCCTTTGGGTTGGTCATCGTATCTCGGATCGGAAAGCATGGGTAATTTTTGAAGAGACAATACATCCAAGCAGGTATAGCCCCATTCTTCGGAAACGCGTCCAGTGACCGCATATATCCCATGACCTCTGAACGGATACTTTTGAACGACCGGCGGAAAATGAACGGTATCAAAGACCTCTCCGTTTGGGTCTAGAAAAGTCCCAAATTTCATATGCGCTCCCTGCGCTGTTTTTGTGTCCTTAACGGAGACCGTGTGACCTACACTACGGACTACTTTTCCAATCCAACGAGGCCATTCGCGGGGTGAAACGGTGGATTCGATACGCTCTGATAGCAAGGAAAACGGGCTGCACAAGGGAAAACCAAACAATTCCCACTGGTCAAATGCCTCTTCCTCGGGCAAGAGAATCTGCTCGGGTAATGCAAATGGTTTTGTTTCTTCTATGAACAAAACGGCGAATTCTGACGGTGGCGATCTATGCCCCAAGCGGCGATGCATTTCCCATAACAAGGTTCGTTTGGGGATGTTTGTGAACCGGAGAGCATTGGCACGTACCAAAAGAAGCGTGTCCTCTAAACCCAAAGGATTACCCGGAATGTGCAACCTCCGAATAAAATCATCCAGACCAAGAAAAGGTCCGTAAACACTGCGTTCCTTTGTTATTCGCCGGCCGAGAGATTCCGAAAGGCCCACTATCATAAAAAAACCCAAAAAAAGGTGTCTTTCACGAACCTTTACCCAATAACTTCCCTGTTGGACACAAGGAGATTCAATAATGGCACCACAGCGCCTGGCTTCTTGCACGTAGGTTTCTTTTCTATAAAATCCGCCCCCATTGTTGATTGTAGCGGCCATGTACTCTATTGGATAATAGGCTTTTAGATACAGACTCTGAAAGCTTTCCACCGCATAGGATGCGCTGTGACCTTTTGCGAAAGCGTAACCTGCAAAGCTTTCCATCTGACGCCAAATCTCCGCTACTTCCTCTTCGGGGTAATTACGGACTTTTCCATTGTCAAAAAATCGATCTTTTACTTCTTGAAATTCTTCCCTCGATCTAAATTTTCCGGACATGCTTCTGCGCAATACATCCGCTTCCGCCAAAGTCAACCCTCCGTACAGGTGTGCTACGCGAATGACATCTTCCTGATACACCATTACGCCGTAGGTATCGGGCATAATGGCCAATAACACGGGATGAGCCTTGTTTCTTCTCTCTGGGTTTCTATGGCGGTGTATGTACTCTCTCATCATACCGCTTTGTGCCACACCGGGCCGAATGATGCTACTGGCGGCCACTAAATCCAAGTAACTGTTTGTCTGCAATTTTTGCATGAGCATGCGCATAGCGGGCGATTCAACATAAAAACAACCCATAGCTCCGCCTGTAGACAGCAACTGCAGAACTTTTGGATCTACTTTGAATGAGCGGACATCCTGAATATCCAGCGCCTTTTTATGGGGATGATTTTCTTGAATCATCTCTACAGCTTCTTGAATTTTAGACAGTCCTCGTTGCCCCAAGATGTCAAATTTGGCCAAACCAACATCTTCCGCCGCCAACATATCAAAATGGACTGTCGGATATCCCTTGGGCGGCATAAATGTTGTACTGAATTGATGGAGCGTGTTTTGGGCAATTAATATTCCGCTCGAATGCAAAGTCATGTGGCTGGGCAATCCGTGCAAACGGTATCCATACCGCAACACGGCCCGCCCCCAATCGTCTTGTGGTTTTTCTCCTTGTGCCAAACGATCCAGTTCCGTTTTGGGTAATCCCAACGTTTTTCCCAGTTCCCGAACCACTGCCCGGTATTGAAATGTGCTGTAAGCGCCTAGTAAAGCGGTATTGGGGAAGCGTGAGAAAATATACTTTGTAACCTGAGGTCTGTCTTTCCAGGAAAAATCGATGTCAAAATCAGGCGGTGTTTTCCTAAAGACGTGAATGAATCTTTCAAAATACAAGTCTAATTCAAGGGGATCAACATTCGTAATCTTCAGTAAATACGAAACAATGCTATTGGCTCCACTACCCCTGCCTACATGAAAATACCCTTGCCCTTCGGAAAAACGAACAATGTCCCAGTTGATTAAAAAATAGGAAACAAAACCCATCGTCTCTATAACACTCAACTCATGGTCTATGCGTTCCATAGCCGCTTTGTTCGCTTTCGGGTAGCGATAGGCCAACCCGCTTATGCACAAGCCCCTCAAAAGAGCCTTGTCTTTTGCTAGCGACCCTGTAAAGCTTTGCTGATTGGCAGAAACTGCCTCTTCATCAAAAGGCATATAGAATTGGGCTTGATTCAGTACGCTATCGGTCGCAGCCATCAACGCATGTGCACCATCGTATGCCAACACCCATTCCTGTCGAGTCAGAACCAATTCCCTCGGGTCACAACATTGGTTCAGATCAAGCTTGGCAATCAACGTATTGAGCCCCATTGCGCGCAATAATTTGTGTGCCGTCCAATCCTTCGCCTCTGGCAATGTGTATGCAGACCAAGCAATGGCTTTTCTTTTTTGCTGCGCAGTACTTTGCCGCCACTTCCAAATTTCCCATGGCGCCACGCCAAAATACTCGTTTTCGCGGGGTTGAAGGATGCTCTTTGCGCACTCCAAAGGATATATCACCACAGTCCCTTCAAAAAATGGAATACGACCCTCGGAGCCATTCCTTGCGCTTACCCATGCGTTCATTGCCGCATAGCCGTCGACATTCAATGCTAGAATTACCGCCATTCGAGCGTTTCGGTGGCGCACATCCACGCCAGGAACAAAAGGAATTCCTGTCTTTTGAGCCAATCGAGCAATGGGCAAAATCCCAGCTGATGAATTGATATCGGCCACTACCAGGACACGCTGTTCGCCCTCTTGCGCGTGACGAACAACCTCTTCGGCGCGCAGAAGTCCATACTTGAAACTATATGCGCTGTGATAATAAGCCATTTAGCGCTCTCTTCTGCCCATACCCCGGAGAGAAAGACCTGATTTGCTGATGTATTCTGACTCAGGAAACAATCGATCCCCTGTGGGATTCAACAGAGAAAGATCCTTTAGAGCTGCATTTTTTACTTGCGAAGAAACAGGATAGGCATTCATTCGCTCATCGCGACAGGGTCGCAATAAAGACATGGCCTCTGTCAATGGGGTGTGAGAAGACAACCAAACACTTTCTTGTTCGCGTTCCAAAATCACGGGAGAGCGAGGATGTCCTATAGTTTGAAGCGCACGATTGGGCGAAGTGGTGAGGATAGCAAACGATCGCACAGGCTCTCCTGTTTCCGAATGAACCCACTCATCCCATATTCCCGCAAAGGAAAAAGGTCTTTCTTTATTAACTAAATACATCAAATAAGGTTTATTTAATTTCTGATTTTCAGAACCTTCATAAAATGCATCAGCTAAAATTATACATCGTTTTCTTCGAATGGAAACACGAAACGATGGCTTGTCTAACACGGTTTCTGCGCGTGCATTGATGTACAATTGCTTGCTTGTCGCCCAGGCGGGGGTCAATCCGAAGCGCTGCAACACAATCAACCCCGGATCCTCATGGGTTATAACGGGGACTAAGTCTCCCGGTGCTACGTTTGGATTCATTTTAAGTCTTTCGGGCTGTTCCACGCTCGCACAAAAGCGTTTCTCTAACACTTCAATGCTGCTGACTTGAACATAGCGACCGCACATATATTTAAACTTTATGTAAATATTTATAAAATACTGGTTATTAATACTATATATTTCGTTATAAATTTTATCTATGCTATTGTTTTGAGCATTTTATTGCCGTCTGTTAGCAAAAAGAACAGGGGATTCACTCCATAATGAGTGGCCACGGCCGATAGATTTTTCTTCTATCCCCGAAGCGCGAACAATGCATCGGTCACCGTATTTCTTGCGCATAGCATCTAGCGCTTGGTACAGCGGATACACCTCGTCCGTCTCTTCAAACAATTGAAATTGAAGCCCCCCTCCTACGACCCCTCCCATACGCACTCCCAAAAGACGAATGAGAAGTCGACGATCGTACAATGACGCAAACATTTCTTTCGCCAACGGAAGAAGTACATGATCGGCACTCGTATAAGGAATTCTCTTTTGAAGCGTTTTGGTTTCAAAATCCGCATACCGGATTTTCACGGTGATTTCACTCGTTAGTTTATCCGCTTTCCGCAACTGAAAACACAAATTTTCAGTCATGGCTGTCAATAGTCCATTCAAGCGCTGAACATCGGCTGTATCGCGTTCAAACGTTCGTTCTACTGATATTGATTTTCGCTCTTGTGTAGGAATAACTGGCGAGGGATCCACCCCTTGCGCCTTTTCCCATAGCGTTTTTCCCGGCTTCCCAAAAACATTCTGCAGCAAAGCCACAGGCATCTCTTGCAGCATTCCTATCGTTTGCACACCCAGGTTGCGGAGCGTTTGGTATGTCTTCTCCCCTACCATTGGTATTTTTCGAACCGACAAAGGAGCTAAAAATGGACGCTCTTGACCCTGGTCGATGAGCAGTTGGTTGTTGGGTTTTGCTACGCCTGTCGCTACTTTGGATACTGTTTTGTTTACAGAAAGCCCGAAAGAAATGGGCAATCCCGTCTCTTCTGTGATGCGTCTTCGCAACTCCGTCGCTATTTTGTACGAACCAAAAAACCGATCCATTCCTGTTAAATCGGCATAAAATTCATCTACAGATGCCTTTTCGACAACAGGAAGGGTTTCTTTGATGATTTCCGTAACCGCAGAAGAGTGGGCAGAATAGGTGGATGTATTTCCCCGAATAACTATTGCCTCTGGACACAACTCCTTGGCCATGCGCATAGGCATTGCGGAATGTATCCCAAAGAACCGCGCTTCATAACTACATGCCGCCACAACTCCCCTATCTCCAGATCCTCCAATTAGCAATGGCTTTCCTTGGAGCCGACTGTCCAGAAGCCGTTCCACGGACACAAAAAATGTATCCAAATCCATGTGCAGCACGGCGCGATCCATTTCACTCGGAATGCCGTGTCCACCACCGACGAAGGTCCTCTACCTCTTTCTGCAGGGAATCTAATTTTTGGGCAATGTTTGATCCTGCTTGCCCCGGGGCCTCTAGGTCGAACCGAAAAACACCTTCTGCTTTCCATACTTCTAGCACCTCTTCCGGAGAAATCACGAAGGGCGCATACAGAGAATTATCTGAAACCAGCTCGAAAAGCCCTTCGTATAGCCGATTGATTACACGTTTGAAGACGATCCCATCGTTTTGAGTCAGCAACACACAAGGCGTGCCCGATGAAATTCCATACCAATCTTGCACATACCTTCCAATCACATACGACCCGGAAGGAATCGGAAGCATACTGTCTCCTTGAATTTGGAACACGCGACGCGTCCCGTCGCCCTTTAATTCTGGGAACGGCAACGACAAGGCCGGTAACGTTTCCATAAAGTCAATGTCTCCGTACCCTCCCAAATAGCCAGCAGAAGCTTTAACGGGTACAATGGTCGCCTGTTCTTCGTCGTTTTTTGAAACAGCTACCGTCACAATGCGCAACGATGCACCCGAAAGACGCTCTTTTTGCGCAGCATTAGAAGTGGCCATACCCTCTGTTCCGTTCAGTAGAACGTCTATAGAAACGCCAAAAACCTTTGCCAGATGACGCAACGTATCCAACTTGGGTTCAGCCCTCCCTTCTTCGTACGCCCCAATCAAAGAGCGCTTTACACCGATTCGTTCGGCCAGCTGTACCTGTGTCCACCCGTGCTCTTTCCTAAGTGTTTTGAGAATAGTATCCAACATAGCTATTGTTTTGAAATGCTAAATTAAATAGCATTCCAATACGAATAGCATTTTATTGTACTTTTTTTATTCGATGGGCCGATTGGCCATTGAATGACCGGCAATCCAGCCCCCTGTCCAGGCTGCTTGAAAATTGAACCCACCCGTTACCGCATCGATATTCAACACTTCGCCCGCTAAGTAGAGATTTTTTGTGCGTCGACTTTCAAATGTTCGAAAATCTACGTTCGACAATTCCACCCCGCCCGCAGTAACAAACTCCTCTTTGAACGTGCTTTTTCCGGAAACAGAAAAAACAGCTTGGGTTAATTGCTCCGCGAGCCTGCGTACGTGCGGCTTGCTTAAATCAGACCAGGTGGCAGAATCGGGAATTTTCGCAGCAAGACACAATGCCTTTAAAAAACGAAGAGGAATTCCGGAAATAGGGCTTGTTACCACCCTTCTTCGTTGGAAGTCTGTTTGTTTTCTTAGTGCATTCAGACGATCTGTCACTTCTTCCAACGATTCCTCCGGAAAAAAATTGACTTCAATGGAAAAACGATAGCCCCTTTCCGCCATCCATCGGGCAGCAAAAGCAGAAAGTCGAAGAACGGCTGGACCGCTCAAACCCCAATGTGTAATCAATAAAGGACCTTCCGACTCCCATCCTGCCTGCGGAATGGAGATATTTACGCGCTCAAAGGAAATTCCTTCCAAGCCGGACAATCGAGAATCTTTGATTTGAAAGGTGAACAAAGAGGCCACAGGCGAAACGATTGAATGACCCAAACGTTTCAGCGTGTCCCACATTTTTTTTGAACTGCCCGAGGCGATCAATACAGCATCGACTTCTTCTGATTCTCCGTTTTCGTAATGCAAAACCCATCGATCTCCAGGCAGCGTATCCAAAGAATCAACACCCGTAGACAAGCGTATTTCAACTCCTGCCCTGCGAGCAAATGTTTCTAAACATTCAATGATCGTTTGTGATGAATTACTGGTTGGAAACACCCGATTGTCTGCTTCAATTTTCAGCTCGACTCCTCGATCGGTAAACCACTCCATCGTATCCCCTGTCATGAACCGATGAAAGGGTCCGAGCAGCTCCCCTCCTCCCCTGGGATAGAATTCGATCAGTTCGTTCGGCGTAAAGCAAGCATGCGTCACATTGCATCGTCCTCCACCAGAAACTCTTACTTTTCCTAGTGTTGTTTGGCCTTTTTCTAGAACGACCACGTGACAGTCCGGATTGGCCTCAGCACAGGCGATGGCTGCAAAATACCCAGCCGCGCCTCCACCAACGATTCGAATTTCACGGCTCAACTGCATAAAACGAAGATAAGAAAAACGGGCGCCACTGAGGGCGCCCGTTGCTCACTTTACTCTCTTGGTTTGTTGGAATCATAGTCTCGACGAAAATGGACCACATTATCCACATCTAATGTGTAGATAAAATCATACAAACCATACAAGATGTCGCCGCCATCCTTCACTTCCATAGAAGTGACATACTGCTTAGCAAATCCGTACCGAATCAACTCTTCTGAGGGTATAGAGGATTCTCCATGCAATGTCAATTCATTGAGAATGGTCCAATTACCCCGCAAGTGGTGGTTGATTCTTCGGGAAGCGCTCGTCAATCCAGAATTACGTGTGTTGTGAAATACATTGCGACAACCATCGTCACAAAACTTTTTGTCGATACGGCCAAACAATAGTCTTTGGCACTGTAAACATCTACTCATGCTAAATTATTTTAATGGTTAATACATAATAAATTTCCTCGGTTGTGCGCAACACTAACACTGCGAATCAATGGCAGATTTTTCAATCAAACAAATAATTAACCGATATTAAATGTTTAACATCGGATAATCAGAAGGGACTCTGAAGAAAGAAGGGGCGATAAACAGGTAGATACGCTTACTACCGAATGGCGGAAAAAGAAGCGCTCATCTTTGCTCCGAACCTTTAAAATCAACAAAAATGAGCAATGTGAAAAACAGTGTCGTCCTCATTGGACACATGGGAGCAGACCCCGAAACAAAAAATTTTGAGTCCGGCAATTTAGTGGCCCGATTTAAGATCGCTACCAACGAAAAAATGAAGAATTCCAGCGGAGAAAGTCGAGTGGAGACACAATGGCACCAAATAATTACCTGGAATAAGAATGCAGAGTTTGTAGAAAAGTATCTAAAAAAGGGTGACTTAGTGGCCGTCCAGGGCAAACTAGTGCATCGGTCCTATGAAGACGACAAAGAGATCAAACACTATATTTCTGAAGTGATTGCCAACGATATCCAAACTTTGGCTCGGAAATCAAACGCTCCCGAACACACCTAGGGCGCTCCATTGGGTAACCTTCTGGCCCACGGCCAGAAGGTTACCCTTCAAAATTTCTTCGCAGTAAATCGTTGTGATCGCGGGGCAATCCGCCACATCCCCGACCTCCATGATTTCATAATAAATGCCTTCCGTATTTTCAAACAAACTCAAGGCAACGCCCGTTCCTGATTTTTCCGACAACAACAATAGGTCCACAAGACCCGTTTCCGCCGGCTCTAAGTCCGTATACCGACGAAGGTATTCCTCCGCGGGAATCTCTGAAAATTGAACAAGTAATGCATGCAAAACCGTAGAAAGCACACGGGCTTGGTACGTGCGATTGTAATCTGTGGAAAACGCCCCTGTTTCTATCAAAACAATAGGAGCGTATTTTTCTTGAATCAATTCGCCAAAAGCGGAAGGGTAAAATTCATCAGAAAAACTAGTACATCCGGCGGGGTGAATAGCGCTGATTTTATCGACCAAGAAACCAGACCAAATTTTTGAAATCTCACGAAAAGAATTGTCCAGATCTGTCGGATGATTTCGCGGTGAAAGAATGGAAAAAGTAGCTGGAATGGACGTGTTTTTGTGCCTAAAAGTGACCCGTTGGTCGTGGAGATTCAAACACAAATCCGGCTTGATTCGTTCCAAGAGTTTGATTAATATTTGAGCTTCTGGCGTGGCGCATTCTCGGGCATCTCTATTAATATCCAACCCTGAGGCATTCTCTCGTGTAAAACGATCCGCACCGTCTGGATTTAAAAGGGGGATAAAATAAAAGGTGCATTTCTCCTGTGCTTCTTTCGGAAGCTCTTCTTGGAATAATGCCAGAAGGGCGTTCGTCGCTGTCGGCTCGTTGCCATGCATCTGCGCCCATCCCAAGAGAATACGCGGACCGTGACCGGCACGGTACAAATAAATAGGCTTATTCTCCGAGCTTCGACCCGCTTCTGTTCTATCCCATGGCCCAATGGAAGTCAACATCCATTCGGCCCACTCACCGAATGGTTTGAACCGAGGGACAAAATTTAACAAGGAGTTACTATTCATTCTGTGCAAACTTAAAGGCTTGGAAGGTAAATTGCGCCCATGCAACAGAAAATACTTTTCCTTCTTGGGTTACTTTTCTCGCTGAACGCTCCAGCGCAAACACCTTTTCGCTTTGCGGTGGGAAGTTGCGCTAATTACGCAGGAGAAGAAGGGGATTCTATTTTCCGAAGCATCGCAGCGGACCATCCTTCCTTTTTCTTTTGGCTAGGAGACAATGTGTATTACAATAAAATCGATTACGCATCGCCTGTGGGCATGCGCAAAGCGCTCCAAAAGCGATTCAATCATCCGTACGTACGACAGTTCCTCTCTGACATTCCGCAACGCGCTATCTGGGACGATCATGACTATGGACCCAATGACGCAGACAGCCAATTTGTTCACGCACAGGCTAGTCGAAAAATATTTGCCCAATTTTGGAAAGCGACTCCTACCCAAGTGGGGAAATACAATGACATCCGCTGGGTGGAATCGCAAGAGGGTTTGGTTTTTATCGGCCTGGACGATCGATCCCACAGAGGGCCAGTGGGCAGCCACATGCTAGGCGTTTCTCAATTGCACTGGTTGAAAAGTGAATTGGTCAAAGCGGCAGATCAAGGAAAGACTCATGTGTTTATAGCCGTGGGATCGCAGGTGCTCAACACAGCGGAAGTATTTGAAAACATGTCTCGGTTCAACGACCGATCCGATTTCCTAGCCATACTCGATGTTTTTCCAGGGAGAGTTATTTTATTGACAGGAGATCGTCACCACGGAGAAATCAATCTACTGGAGCGACCCCATCGTGCGTTTCCCATCGTTGAAATCACCAGCTCGGCTTTGACATCCAAATTGTACTCGCCCAGCCCAAAGGAGTTAGAAGCCAATCAAACGCTCCTAAAAGTAGTGGGTGGGCATCAATACACATTGATTGAGGTCTTGCCTCAGGATGGGAAAGTGCAGGTTACCTTTAAAGGACGTAAAGGGGAGATTTTGCATCAAGACGTTTTTTAAAAGGAGGAGCAATCCGTCTTCTGGTCACGCACGCATTGTAAACCACACCCTAATAAATCACCGCATGGGACATCACTCGTTAACCTTAGGCTCGTTGCATTGCATATACAGAGCGCCACTAGAAAAAGTGGAGGGTCCCGCTCCCTGCTTAATCCTACTGCACGGGTACGGAAGCCACGAACAAGATTTGTATAGTTTCGAGCGACTCCTACCTAAAAATGCATGGGTCTTTTCTTTGCGCGCTCCCTTGGACTTAGCGCAAGGTGGGCATGCCTGGTTTTCCATCGATTTTGAAAAACCGCGGGAAGATTGGAGCCGTGTGGACGAAGCAAAAAAGAGTTTACAGCACTTGCACGATGCCCTCCTCTTTCTCCTACGCGATTGGGAATCCCCTTTGCAGCCACCTGTTTTGCTTGGATTTTCACAAGGCGCTATACTTTCCTGTGCTTTTGCCCTTCAGTATCCGGAATGGATTTCTGGTGCCGCTTTGTTTTCCGGTTATTATTTAGAAGAATTGACGCCCGAGCCTCACCCTGAAGCGAAAAATTGTCCGTTGTGGGCCTCTCATGGAGCGCAAGATGTGGTCATTCCTCTTTCGTGGCCAGAAAAAACCTATGAGGATTTGAAAAGTAAAGAAGTTCCTGTTGATTTCCACATATACCCGAGCATGGGACACGGTATCGATCCGGAAGCCTTTGCCTCATTTAGCCTCTGGATGCATCGAATTCTCGCTTCCACCTAAGCATGCCGTAAACGCTCAATCCGGTCAGGATACAGTAAAGCACCAGCATATACTGAAGCCCTTGCGTATACGCTGTGAAACACCCCAAGGCGTTCAGAGGAATCCAAAACAGCCAGGCATGCCAGACACGCTTCGCCTCCATGTAGGTAGCCATCAATCCACCCGAAAATAACAATGCGTCCCACAAAGGGAGTGCACCCTCTGTGTATTCCGTTAGAATCCAATAAACAAGCGCACCAAACGACAGGAGCAGCCCTAAGGCTATCCAAATTTTGTATAATGGCCAAGCGATAATTTTTAACGGGCTGGACCCCGTTCTTTTTTGCCATTGATACCATCCGTACACGCCCAGTAAAACATACAAAATCTGCAGTGCTCCTTCTGCATACAAGGACACATGCACATACGAAAACGCCGCAAGGGCGCTTCCTAAAATACCCGCGGGCCACGCCCAAATCCTTTGTTTTGCTGTGCCGATAACAAAGAGCAGTGTCAGCAGGGAAGCCAGTAGCTCCAAAGCGTTCATGTCCTCCTTATTTGACCAAGGCCTGCACCAAATCCGCCGCCTCTTTCAATTGAATAGCCGAGTACACCTTCAAACCACTTTCGTCGATCAATTGTTTCGCCTCCACCGCATTGGTGCCTTGCAATCGAATGATAATAGGCACATTGATTTCACCAATGGAACGGTACGCATCGACAATCCCTTGCGCTACACGATCACAGCGAACAATTCCGCCAAAAATATTGACCAAAATGGCTTTGACATGCGAATCGCGCAAGATGATTCGGAAGGCTTTCTCTACTCGCGCTGCATCGGCGGTTCCCCCTACATCCAAAAAGTTGGCCGGACTGCTTCCCGCCATTTTGATAATGTCCATGGTTGCCATCGCTAAACCCGCACCGTTGACCATACAACCCACGTTTCCGTCCAATTTAACGAAGTTTAACCCCGCCTCGCCGGCTTCTACTTCTGTGGGATCTTCTTCACGCAAATCACGCAAAGCAGCCAACTCGGGCTGGCGAAACAGTCCATTGTCATCTAACGCTACCTTGGCATCTACCGCGATGATTTTATCATCACTGGTCTTTAACACGGGGTTGATCTCAAACAATGACGCGTCAATGCTCGTGTACGCAGTATATAGGTTCTGGATAAAGGACACCATTTCTTTGAAAGCAGTACCTTCTAATCCGAGAGCAAAGGCAATCTTTCGCGCTTGAAAAGGAAGCAACCCTGTTGCGGGATCAATGAGTTCGTTGTGAATCAAATGAGGGGTATGTTCTGCCACCTCTTCGATATCCATTCCTCCTTCTGTACTGTAAACGATCGTATTTTGGCCTTTTTGGCGATCGAGCAATACGCTGATATAAAATTCTTCGATCTTGGAAGGGCCGGGAGAATACACATCTTCTGCAATCAAGACCATGCTCACTTTCTTACCCTCTGCAGAAGTTTGCGGTGTGATCAATTGCATGCCAATGATATCCGATGAGAGGGCTTTTACCTCCTCTAGATTCTTCGCTAATTTCACGCCTCCTCCTTTTCCTCGGCCGCCAGCGTGCACTTGTGCCTTGACAACAAACCAACCCGTTCCCGTCTCCTCCGCTAATTTTTTGGCTGCTTCCACAGCTGCATCAGGGGTTTCGGCAACAATTCCGCGTTGCGTTTTTACGCCAAAACGACTCAAAATTTCTTTTCCTTGGTATTCGTGGAGGTTCATATTTTCGATTTTTTTCGAGCGACAAAGGTACTCTACCTTTGGTATATGGGAATGCCATTGATTACTGCCGTTGGATTAAAAAAACAATTTGATGATGTCGTCGTTTTGCACGGTCTTGATTTAGAGGTTGCTCCCAATGAAATGGTGGCAATTGTTGGCCCTTCTGGCTCTGGAAAAACAACGCTACTGCAATTGTTGGGGTGTTTAGACACCCCAGACGAGGGAGTTTTGACCTTTCTTCATCACCCCTACCCCACGAAAGAAAAAGAAAGAGTTGCCTTTCGTCGACATTCTGTAGGATTTGTTTTTCAATTCCACCATCTCTTGTCTGATTTTTCCGCCCTAGAAAATGTGGCTATGCCCGCTTGGATTGCCGGCGAGGACAAAGAGGGAGCCTTAGACAAAGCAAAAAAATTGCTGTCTCATTTTGATTTAGGAAATCGACTGCACCACATACCTGCCAAGCTTTCTGGAGGAGAACAACAACGCGTGGCTGTAGCGCGAGCACTCATCAATCGACCTCAATTGCTTTTAGCCGATGAGCCCTCCGGAAACCTGGATTCTGCCAACGCGGCCCACTTGCATGAGCTTTTGATGGCGGTGAAAAAAGAATACGGCACCGCCGTGGTTGCTGTTACGCACAGCGAAGCACTGGCCGCTTCTGCGGATCGTGTTTTGCATTTGCACCAAGGACAATGGAAGCGCTCGAACCCCTAGGCTTCTCCAATGCCCGAGCAGGAATGGAAGGGAAAGGTTACTTTTAAGACATGGAAGCATCGCAACGCATCCCGTTAGCGGAAAGAATGCGCCCCACTACCCTTTCCAACGTAGTGGGCCAAGACCATTTAGTGGGCCCAAAAGGAGCACTGACCGCGGCCTTAGCATCCAAAAAGCTTCCTTCCCTGTTGTTCTGGGGGCCTCCCGGCGTGGGAAAGACTACTTTGTCTTTTTTATTGGCCCAAGCCATCGAAGCGCCCTTCACTGCTTTGAGCGCTATTTCTTCTGGTGTGAAAGAGGTGCGCGATGTTTTGCAGACGGCGGAAAGAAAATCCCTATTTTCTCAAGGAAATGGGCATGTTCTGTTCATTGATGAGATCCATCGATTTTCTAAAACACAGCAAGATGCGCTTTTGGGAGCGGTAGAAAAAGGAATAGTCACCCTCATTGGGGCAACCACGGAAAATCCGAGTTTTGAGGTGATTCCTGCTCTTTTGTCTCGATGTCAACTGTATGTTTTGAAGGCATTGACCCTCGACGATCTCCATCGGATGGGTGAATTCGCCATGAGCCATGATGCCTATCTCCAATCATTTGCTGTGAAAATTTCGGAGTGGGATGTTTTAACCCACTACAGTGGTGGAGACGGAAGAAAAATGCTCAATCAATTGGAATGGGTGGTTGAACAAGCCGGAGCATCTCGGCTTTCTGAAGTCACCAATGCTTTTGCCGAGGAGAGTCTCTCGTTGTTTGTTCAGAAATACGACAAAGGGGGTGATCAACACTACGATATGGCTTCGGCCCTGATCAAAAGCATTCGAGGCAGCGACCCAGACGCTGCTTTGTATTGGGCGGCGCGCATGTTGTCTGGAGGAGAACCGCCTGAATTCATTGCGCGCCGCCTCCTTATTTCTGCATCGGAAGACGTAGGGAACGCAAATCCCAACGCTTTGATTTTAGCCAATACCTGCTTTGAAAGTGTAGCCAAGATTGGAATGCCCGAAGCGCGAATTATTTTGGGGCAAACGATTGTCTATCTGGCCTGTTCTCCCAAGAGCAACGCTTCCTATCTCGCTATGGATGCGGCCATTCAAACCGCCGAGAAATCAGGGCCACTGCCCGTCCCTTTGCATTTGCGAAACGCGCCCACCCAAACCATGAAAAACCTAGATTTTGGAAAAGGATACCGTTATCCACACGACTTTCCAGGAAATTTTATTGAACAAAATTATTTTCCAGAAGCCCTAGAAAATTTTGTGTTTTACCATCCAGGAAACAACGACAGAGAACAATCTTGGCTTAAAACCCTCCAAAACGAGTGGCCCCATAAAAACCGCTAGGGAGTGATCCGAATACGCATCTCTGTGCGTCGGTTTCCAGCCCTTCCCTCGGGTGTACTGTTCGACCCTCGCGGTCTCTCCTGTCCAAATCCTTGCGCCAACAATCGCTCTTTAGAAATTCCAAAGGAGATCAAAACAGCGACCACAGAAGAGGCTCTTCTTTGACTCAATTCTTTATTATACAGGACATTGCCCACATTGTCGGTATGTCCTTCAATGGTCAAAAAAACCGTCGGATTGGCATTCAACCACAGCGCCACCGCCCGTAGCTCACCCCTACTCTCGGCTTCGATTCGAACAGAATCCGTTTCAAAGAACACATTGTTCAAAACCAATCGTTGGTCATTTTCCAAGCGCTTCAATCGATAGGTCTTGCGCAGAGGCAGTGCTTGCGACTCCTCGGCAACAGAAAACCGATCGCTCGACAGGGCATACCCCGCCGCCGCTACTTGTAAACTATACGTTTTCTGTGCGGGGAGAGCGGTAGACAATGAAATCCCTTTGGTTTCTAAGCCCTGGAAAAAGTCATCGCTTTCTATTTTCCAATGAGCCGACACGGGTTTATGAGTGGCGGAATCCAAGGCGATCGCTTCCATCCAAGCCACAGGCTGCGCTTGTACGGCGGCGGGCAATCCAAAGGCCATCAGGCGAACATTCTTATTTCCCCTTCCAATATAGCCCGTGACCCCATCGGGAGCTACCGCTAAGCCAAAGTCATCTTCGTGGGAGTTTATGGGATAGCCCAAGTTTACGGGACTGGACCATGTCCCGTTTTCCAATCGGCGAGAAACAAAAATATCCCTTCGTCCCATACCCACATGCCCATCCGAAGAGAAGTAGAGGGTATTTCCATCGGCATGCAAAAAAGGAGAAATTTCTGCACCCGGCGAATTGACCAAGCCTGGCAAGGGAATGGCTCGGGTCCAATGCCCCTTGGAAGTCAAACGACTAATGAAAATAGAGGAGTTGTTTTTGCTTTTTGTGGCTGCTCGAACAAAAAGGAGCGTTTTTCCGTCCGCGGAAAGGGTCGGCTGCGTTTCCCATTGGGGCGTATTGATGCTGTCGCCTAAAGAGATGGGGGAAGACCACGAGCCGTCCGATAAAAGATGAGAGGCATACAAATCGCACGAACCCATTCCTTCCGGTCGATCACAGCCAGAGAAAATCAAAAAAGCGACGTCACCACGAACGGCAACAGCGCCTTCATTGGAGGGAGAATTCAATCGTCCGGGAAGCAATACAGGACTACCCCAAGCCTCTGCGGAAACTCTCCTTACCGTATAAATATTTTCATCAAAGGGTGATCCCGACGGGTTTCTTCCTGTAAAAAGCAAAACCGAATCATCCGGAGAGGGGAAGGGGAAATAATTCATTTCGAAGACATTCACGCCATCGCCCAAATCTTTCACATGAATAGAGGAAGGGTTTTTCATCGCTTCCATTCCAAAATGAGCACTGCGCAATAAATGTTTCGCTTCTTGGGTATAGCGAGAATCTGACCCTGGTGTTGTCGCTATGTATTGACTCAAAGAGGTGTCGGCTACAGCATACCATCCTTTCTCCATGGCCAATTGACCCCGTCGAAGCCAAGCGACAGGCCCCGCTCCTCTTTGGAATGCATCCCGATAGGCTGCTAAGGCTTCACGCGCTCGGTCTGACTGCATAAAAATATCTGCCTTTAACAAAGCAGCTTTTCCATACTTCGGCTCTCGCTGCAGGGCCGTCTCTACGAAGTTTAAGGCCCTTTCCCAGTCGGATCGTTGGGCTGATTGAACAGCCGATTCGTACGCCAATACTGCTTTTTTTGACTGACCCATGACCGCAGGAGACGACCAAATGAGCACTGTAAAAAGAACGAAGAATTGACGCCACATAAGGCTGCAAGTTAGTAGCAACTTTTGTAGTTTTACAGCTTGAAAGCACAATCGATGAAAGACGAGGCTTATCTGCGGGTCAGCCAAGTATTTACTGACTTCCTAGAGGCCCATGGGCAACGGAAAACGCCGGAACGATACGCCATACTCAAAGAAATTTATGCTAGCGAAGAGCATTTTGGAGTAGAGTCGTTGTACCTCTCCATGAAAGTGAAAAACTACAGAGTAAGTCGTGCCACGCTGTACAATACCATGGAATTGTTGTTGCACTGTGGTTTGGTTAGAAAGCACCAAATGGGGCAGGGACAAGCACTCTACGAGAAAAGCTATTTTAATCGCCAGCACGATCACGTCATCATTGCAGATACGGGGGAAATCAAAGAATTTTGCGACCCACGCATTCAGCAAATCAAAGAAACAATTGAAGAAGTATTTGGAGTGGAGGTCACGGGACATTCATTGTATATCTACGCTAAAAATAAAAAATAACCACCTAACTATGGCCGTTGATGTTCTCTTAGGTCTCCAATGGGGAGACGAAGGAAAAGGAAAAATTGTAGACGTATTAACCCAGCGATACCAAGTGGTCGCTCGATTCCAAGGAGGTCCAAACGCGGGCCACACCTTGGAGTTCAATGGCCACAAACATGTACTGCACACCATTCCATCGGGCATTTTCCATGAAGGTGTTTTGAATGTCATCGGCAACGGGGTGGTCATTGATCCGGTTATTTTTGAAAAAGAATTGGTCAAATTGGCAGGCGTAGATGCATTGGCCTTTCATCGGATGGTGATTTCTAGAAAAGCCCATTTGATTCTTCCTACCCATCGCCTGTTGGATGCCGCATCAGAAGCCGCCAAGGGCGAAAAAAAGATCGGATCCACCCTCAAAGGCATCGGCCCCACCTACATGGACAAAACAGGTCGGAATGGTCTTCGCATCGGAGACTTGGAACTACCCGATTTTCAGCAACGATACAAGGCGTTGAAGGAAAAGCACTTGCATCTTTTAGGAGATTTTACTTTTCCATTCGACCTAGAGGAAGCAGAAGCGCAATGGATACAGTCATTGAAGGCATTGCGGACTATTCCTTTTGTGGATTCCGATGTATTGCTCAAAGAAGCGATGGACAAAGGCCAAGAAATTTTAGCCGAGGGCGCACAAGGCACTCTGTTGGACATCGATTTTGGAACCTATCCTTTTGTCACCTCTAGCACAACGACTTGTGCGGGCGCCTGCACTGGTTTGGGCGTGGCGCCCAACCGCATCGGTGAAGTGTTGGGTATCTTCAAAGCGTATGTAACTCGGGTGGGATCAGG
>CAMDTE010000008.1 GCA_945907425.1 Owenweeksia hongkongensis DSM 17368
GTACGAGGATTTGTTAGCGGGGCAGTGGGGTTCCATAGAACGCGCGCTAGGACGAGCCGTAATAACACGAGGCACCCAATCTAAAAATTTCAACCATCTCGTGCGCAGCCGTGGGAGTGAAAGCTGGCGCAAGTGGTTTACAGCCCAAGACGTTGCGGTATTAACGCCGATTTTTCAACCGTATCTGGTGAAATGGGGATACGAGACTTCGGATGTTTCCTGGCCAATAGATCCCTTGCCGACCTTGAATCCATCCGAAGGATCTGTTTATATGTACGGGCTATTTCACCACGAAAACGGGCCGTACGCCCTGCCGAAACCGTTGTGGGGTCGACTCAAAAATCAAATCAAGGCGTGGTTGGGTCGGACATAGTCCAAGTGGGGGACAGCCAAAGCCCGTTGGATCGAGGGGCAAAGGAATCTCCTTCAGGAAAATACAGTCCGTCTTGCACGGCAAAAGGAAGTGCAGCGGCTTGACCGTCTTTTTCTAGGTCACAAACAAAGAGTTTGTAGCCCAAAAAGTAATTCCCCTGCATCAAGGGCAAACGATCGAAGTGCATTTTCCAATGAGCGCCTGCTGGCCAAGATGGCAGTGAAGTGCCCGAAGTAGTGGGGCTGAAAGGGGCTAAAAATTCACCGTTTTGGTTGTGCAGTACCAGTCGAATATTGGCGCGCTCCAGGGGCATCGCGGGGTTTAATTCCACGGTTAGCGTCGCCGGTTGGCCAGAAACCAAGGGTTGGCTCCATTGCATGGATTTTATCCACGGAGTTTGTTGAAATGCGCGAGGTGGTGATCCTTGCCCAGCGGTGTTGAATCCGCTGTAGGCATCCAGTACATCGGCTGTGTTTCCGTCACGATGCAAGACCCCCTTGTCCAACCACAAGGTGCGTTGGCACAATCGTCGGATGGTTCCCAGGTGGTGAGAGACAACGACGAGTGTTTTCCCTTCCTCAGAAAGTACGGTTTGCATCCGCGCAAAGGATTGTTGTTGGAAGGCGACATCGCCCACACCCAACACTTCATCCATTAATAATATATCCGCGCGCAAGTGTGCCGCCACAGCAAAACCCAGGCGTATTTTCATGCCCGATGAGTAATGTTTGATGGGTTCGTGGAGAAAATCTTCCACCCCTGCAAAAGCCACAATGGGGTCAATCAATGCTTTGATTTCCGATCGCTCCATCCCCAAGGCAATCCCTGAAAGAAATATATTCTCTTTACCTGTCAATTCCGGATGAAACCCTGTGCCCACTTCCAAAAGGCTAGCCAATTTCCCCTCCCTCAGAATTTTACCGCTCGACGGAGAAGTGATGCCTGCAGCCAACCGCAGCAAGGTAGATTTACCAGCGCCATTGTGTCCAATCAAGCCTATGGACTCGCCCGGCATCCACTCAGAAGTAAAGTCGTGAATAGCTGTGCAGGCTTCTCCGTTGGCTTTTCTATAATCTTTGCGAACGGAGGTAAAATGAAGACGCGCTTTCATAGGAAATCGGCACTATTTTTCCCAAAATGCCGTAGGGCCAAAGGACCGGTAATGAACAAAACAATGGTGAAGGCAACACTCAATGCCCACGGCCCTGTGGGTTCCAGCAAGGTCGTGCTGATACTCTGTTTTGCCGCTATAACAGGGGAAGAGAGTGGATTCCATTGAATCCAAGAGGCATGGGTTGGTACGGAATACCAAACGGGCGTCAGAAAAAACAACATTTGAAATAAAAAGGGTAGCCCAGAGAGAAGGTCTTTGCTGCGGGTGGTCAACAGCGCCATCCACGTGCCAAAACCAAATCCCAAAAGCAACGACCAGAGCAGTGGAATGAATACGATCATTCCGGAGGGGCCTTGAAACAAGAGGAGAACGAACAAGCCTACGGCCGCATCAAACGATGCGACGAGGGCTTTAGACAAAGGATAGGCCAGATGCGGAATCGGAGTTTTTTGTACCAGCGATAGATTGTTCACCAGGGAAAGTCCTCCCTGCAGCCCAGCGAAGGAAAAAGCACTCCATACAATCCAGCCGGCAAAGAGAGCAGGGAAGGATTCCTTTTGACCCACCCCGTAGGAAGTTATCCACAAAACAGCGGCCATGCCTAGGGGCTGCGCAATAGCCCATACAGCCCCCAAAGCCGTTTGCGCATAACGCACTTTGATGTCGCGGTAGGCCAATGTTTGCGCTACGCTCCAAGCATGTCCTATGCGATTCATCAGGGAATAAAAGTAGGGTCTGTTCCGCCACCGCTTCCCGTTGGCTCCTCTGGAGCTACTGGGGTCTGTGCCTCATCAAGGAGGAAGACTTCTTCTTCTCGGAATAAATCATTGACTTCATCCATTAATCCGGGTTTGTAGTCCGGGCAATCCATGATGTTTTTCAAGCTGTCGGAGAGCGGTTTGAAGGGCAATAGATATTTCCTGCTCAAACCAGAGCGTTCAACGGAACCCATGAAGTAGGCCCAAAGAGGAAGCGCTGTGGCGTTGCCTGCCCCTCGCGCATCGCTAAAATGCACTTGAGGAGAAGAGGCACCCACCCAAGCTCCTGCGACTAAGTAGGGAGTGTAACCAACAAACCATCCGTCCGAATAGTTTTGTGCAGTACCCGTTTTCCCCGCATAATCCCCTGTCAGGCCAAAAGCGCGTACGCTATTTCCGGTCCCTTCATTGATTACAGCACGGAGCATATCGTTGAGCATGGCCACATTCGCCGTGTCCATGACTTGCCGCATTCTGATTCTACCTCTTTCGTACAGGACGTTGCCCATTTGGTCCGTAATTTTTGTTACCGCAACAGGGGTAAATGATTTTCCTCCGTTGGCAAAAGCGCAATAGGCGGTGACCAATTCCAACAACGAGGCGTCGTTTGCCCCAAGCGCCATGGCAGGTCGATTGTCCATATCTCCTTCAAAACCCAACTTGCGCGCCATGCGTACCACGTTCCCTCTTCCTGTTTTCATCAATGCCTCAACCGTAGCTACGTTAATGGATCTTTTGAGTGCGCCGCGCATGGTGTACTCACCGCCGTAGAGTCGGTCATGGTTTTCGGGTGTCCAATTGACGAATTCCGGATAGGTTTTGAGTTCGTTTTCAAAATAAGTACAGGGAGGAATGCCTTTTTCCAAAGCGGCCGCGTATACAATGGGTTTAAAGGCTGAGGCCGTTTGACGCTCGGACAAAACATGGTCGTAGGGCAAGTATTGGAAGGAAGGTCCGCCCACCCACGCTTTAATGGTTCCGCGTTGCGGGTCCAAAGCCAAGAAACCACAACTCATCAAGGCTTGTGCATACTTTACGGAATCCAGTGTTGACAGGGTTCGTCTCTCATCTCCTTCCTCGTTGTACGCGAAAACAGTCATTTCCTTTTTTTCTTTCAATGCTTTATCGATTTCTTCAGGGCTTGCTCCATCCGCAAGCATGCGTTTGTAGAGACCTGTTTTCTTTACTTCCGATTGAAGAAGTCCCGGCAATTTTCTCCACGAGGATTCACCCCAATGGGCGTTGAATTGGGCCTGCAAATTTTTCATTTTGCGCCAAACAGCGTCGTTTGCATACCGCTGCATGGAAGACGAAATGGTGGTTTCGATGATCAAGCCATCGCGATCCAAATCATAAGCTGATCCGTCTGGTTTTTCAATTTCTGCTAAGATGGCCTCCAGCTCGGGACGCATAGCCGTCAAAAAGTAAGGTGCGGGCCGGTCCTCTTCTAAATTGTAATAGTTGATTTCCAAAGGCTTGTCGCACAATACTTTGTACTCCTCTTCGCTGAGGTATTCGTATTTGCGCATCTGACTCAAAACCACGTTACGCCTTTCTTTTGCGTTCTCTGGGTTTCTTCGGGGATTGTATTTGGAATTCGCTTTGAGCAAGCCGACCAAAACAGCGGCCTCTTCCAAGTCTAGTTCTGATGGTTTTTTATTGAAATACCGGAGAGAGGCTGTTTCGATGCCGTACACGTTCTCTCCAAAGCTTACGGTGTTCAAGTAGAGCTCCAGGATTTGTTCTTTGTTGTAAATTTTCTCCAATCGCTTGGCGACAATGAATTCTCTAATTTTCGCTATAGGCATGGTCAATGGGCCGTAATTGCGACGCCCAAAAAGATTTTTTGCCAATTGCTGTGTAATGGTCGACCCACCCCCCGCAGATTCATTGCGTAGAACAATGGATTTAACAATGACCCGCACCAAGGAGCGTCGATCCACCCCGTCGTGTTGAAAAAATCGCACATCTTCTGTAGCCACCAACGCGTCGATCAAAAAGGGAGGTATTTCTTTGAAATCAGCGCCCGTTCTGTTCTGAACAAAGTACTTTCCAATCAAAACCCCGTCTTCGGAAAACACTTCCGTCGCGAGGTCATTGCGCACGGAACGAATAGCGTCCTTCGTAGGCAAGATTCCAAAGGCACCCAAAGAAATAGCGATCAATAGAAAGGAAATAGTTAAAAATCCGGCGATGGCTAGTTGTGCAGAGCGCCGTATCCATGCCTTGGTCATTCCCGGCCACTGAGCCATTCTTTGATCCAATACACGATAGGACGCTATGGTTTTATCTCGGACAGAACGCCAGGCAGACAAGCCTTTTTCAAGCCATTCGCGCCACTCGCACTTCTCGAGCCATTCCTTCCATTTATTCATAACGCAACGATTCAATAGGGTCCAAAGCCGCCGCTTTTCGGGCCGGATACAGGCCTGCGACAATACCGACAACAATACACAAAAGAACAGCCATTCCTATCCAATTCCAAGGGACAATAAAAGTACCGCCCATAGCGCTCGATAGCACATTTCCAATCAAAACACCCAATACTATTCCGAACACGCCCCCCGCTATGGACACCAAAACTGCCTCCAACAAAAATTGCAGAGTAATGGTGTTCCGCGTGGCTCCCAAAGCCTTTCGAACGCCAATCTCGCGGGTGCGTTCCGTGACGGAGACCAACATGATGTTCATCAGGGAGATGGAAGCGCCCAACAGGGTGATGGCGCCAATCAATCCGGCAACCAGCCCAACGGAAGAAAGTTGTTCAATGAGCATGCTGGAAATAGAATCGCTTCTGCGGACATTGAAATTGTCTTCTGCTGAGGGCGGAAGATTTCGAACGGCTCGAAAAGTGGCGCGGGCTTCAGAAAGGGTAGGGTCTAGCCACTCTGGGGAGACGGCTTTGGTGGTAATCGCATAACTGGAGAAGGGAGTTCCAAAGGTGCGGTGGCCATTTTTTAACGGCACAACGACCGCCTGATCCTGTGACATAAAGGAGCTGTTTCCCTTGGCAGAGAGCACGCCCACCACACGGTAGCTTTTGCGTTGAAGGCGTATACTTTTTCCAGGTTCGTATCCTTCCGGGAAGAGCTTCAGGGCCACATCTTGCCCTAAGATCACTACGTTCCTTCCCTCAAACAATTCTTGCTGAGAAAACAATCGACCTTCTTTTAGGGAATAGCCCGTTGTTTTGAAATATTCGTTGTCTGCCGCAATCAGCTGAACATTGGGATTCGTTTTGAGTGTCCCGAGCTGCAACTGCGCTGTACCACTCAAGACGTCAGACACGCTCACGATGGCGCCTTGGTAATGAAAGTTCTGTTGAAATCGTAACGCTTGTCGAAGAGGAATACCGGGAAACTGCTTTTCTGTGCGCCCTTTTTTTCCTATCCGAATGGACATTCCACCGCTTTGAAAAGTAAACGATGTGGCTCCCATTTGAGAAAATTGCCCCGTTATGGCACTTTCCATAGCGGTAGTGGCCGTAAGCATGCCCACCAAAGCCATAATTCCGATGGAAATAATGAGTGCAGTCAATATTGCGCGAAGCATTTGGCCCCGTAAGGCACTGCTAGCCATTCCTAGCCCTTCCCAAAACGCTCGCCAACCCAGACTTTTCATCAGGTAAAGGTATTGATTTGCTTGTGAGTCCTACATTTGACCCCTTCTGTTATGCAACATTTCAACCATCACTCCTTTTCGACCCAGGAATCTCCTTCGTTCTTAGGTATTTTAGCGACGGGATGGCCGGGAGTTTTGTCTATGAGGCGTGGTCAAAAAAGAGAAATACCCGCCGATTTTTCCGCTTTTTTATCCCGTCAAAAATCTTCGAATTCTCAAAGTATTTCGCCACGCGCACTGGTTGTGGGGTGGGACGGTGCGGATCCTCGATGGATAGAACGATTCATCGCCGAAGGCAAGTTGCCAGCGATGGCGCAGTTGACCTCTCGTGGCTCCCTGGGTTTGTTGGCGTCTGTTCAGCCCCTTTTGTCTCCTTGTGTATGGACATCCATCGCTACGGGGGTGCGTCCACACGAACATGGCGTTTTGGGATTTGTGCAAAACGGACGTGTCGTGAGAGGGTCAGACCGGGAGAAGCCAGCGTTTTGGGATGCAGCGGTGAAAGCGGGAAAAAAGACACAAGTAATCGGTTGGTGGCCTTCTCATCCGGCCTATTCGGTAGGGATGGATGGATTCATGGTGAGCGATTTGCACAGCTTAGAGGGGTTAGCGGATCAGAGTGTTTTTCCTTCTCAAGAGAGGGACGTACTGGACTTTCTTCGGGTGTCTCCCCAGGATCTGGGAGTCGATGTCTTGGCTCCTTTCTTGGAGCCGGTGGCTCAGCGTCTCCCGGAAGTTCGCCAGGAGAATCATCCGCTGCAATCTGCTGTGGCTCATGCCGTCGCAGCAGCCCTGACGATTCAAGCCTACGCCACCTACGCGATGGCCTCGCGCCTATGGGATCTGCACGCGGTCTACTTCAATGCCTTGGATCCACTGCAACATTTGTCAGTGGCCTACCCGGAGTTGGTGGAACCAGCGTATCGTTTCCATGACATGTTGCTGGAGGCATTGCTGGATCAAGCAGGGGAATCTGTACATGTATGTGTTGTGTCGGACCATGGTTTCAAAGCCAGTTCAGAACTTCAAGAAAAGTCTCCCCATCCGGCGCAGGATCACGCACCTTACGGGGTGATTGTGGCGGCAGGCCCCCAATGGGAGGGTCCGCAGCGGTTATACGGCGCCAGCGTTTTGGACATAGCGCCCACCGTTTGTTCCGTTCTGGGTGTGCCCTGGGTGGACTGCTCCGGTGTCCCTTTGAACGGGCTTTGGAAAAGCGGGACTGCCCCCGTAGTGCAAAAAATCGAATCTATTCCACCGATTTGGAAATCGGACACCTCTTTGGCCCAGAATGAAAATCAAAGTTGGGAAAGATTGGTATCCATGGGCTATTTGGAACCAGACGCGGTGTCAACGGACTCTCTTTCGTATACTCGAAAACACACCCTGTACAATGAATGTCTTTCTCGGTTGGCCGTAGGTGAATGGTTTACAGTAGGCCAGAAAATTACGGAAGGATTGGTAGAGTTTCCACAAGACCAAAGGCTTTTGCATCTCAGGGCTTCTGTAGCTTTTCAATGCCACGATACTTCGGTGGGGCTCGATGGACTACAGGGCGTGGGGCGCACCTTGTTTGAAGCCCTGTGGGGTTTAAGAGAGGGGCAATGGGAGCAGGCACTTGTTTTGTTGCGCTGTCTCCAACAAGAGCAACCGCTCAGCGATGAATGGCGTTGGCTTGTGGTGCGCTCTCTGCGGCAGGCAAGTCAATGGAACGAGCACCGCGTTTGGGTGGAGGAGTATCTTTCTCAATGCCCCGAATGGCCTCAACCTTCTGCCGACTGGCAATTGGAAGCAGGGTATGCCGCCGCCGCCCAAGGGAATTTTTCCGAAGCCTTGGACTGGGCTGTTCGTGCAAGCCAACAACAGCACAAAAACATCGAAATCCATAAAGCCATTGCGCAATGGGCTGAAAGGGCTTCCCTTTCAGAGGTAGCGACTCAAGCCACTGCCGTCGTTCACCTCTTGCAAGAACAAACAAAACCCTCTCATTCGCCTGTGGTCTTGGTTGTTGGTCATCCTCGGTCGGGCACCTCACTCGTGATGCAATGTTTGGAAAGAATGAAAATTCCTTTGCAAACCGATGGTCACCGAATTCCTGATAAACACAACCCCAAAGGATATTTTGAATTTGACCCGGTCAAAAAATCGTTGGTTGACACCTCTTGGTTAACAACATGCTTTGGGAAAGCGGTGAAAGTAGTGACTCCTTTGGTGCCCTCCCTTCCGCAGCAGATATCTTATCGTGTCGTGTGGATTCGAAGGCCTTTGCCAGAGGTTGTTTTGTCACAAGAAATTCTTCGTGGAAGGCGAAAAGAAGAGGTATTGAGACACATGCCGTTTGGGCTTTTTCAACAGCTAGAAAAAGAGGACAAAGCGCTTGCGCAATGGCTCGATCATTTACCCCAAGAAAATGTTTGTTTGATCGATTTTCATCGATTGATTCAGAATCCGCAACAAACGATTGAAGAATTAGCAAAATTCTTGCAATGCCCCATTCCACAAGAGGGAACCTCAGGATGGGTGGATGTTGCGCTGGTCAGAAACACCTTATCTTTGTAGGATGAATCCATCCGTATCCCAAAAACAATCGCTGTCCTCGTATGCCGCTTTGGCTGCCTCCTTACTGGCGAGTTCTGCTGTTCAAGGTCAAATTGTCTATACAGACATCAATGACACCACCGTGAACACGCATTTGGGTCAGGTGGATATCAATATAAACAACGATACGGTACCTGATTTTTACCTTCGCTTGTATAAAAATGCAGGGGCGCTCGGAAAAATGGATGCCATCTTTATTTATCCCTATGATTCTGTTTTTGGAAAAGTAGCGGGAAGTGCGCAGGCCGGGTTCAACTATCCGTTCAATTTGACTCCAGGTTATGTGGTGGAGGATTCTATCTCCTTTAACGGAACGGGCGCTAATGGAACGGAAGGAGCATTGTCTTTCCGGTTCGATGGGCAACCCTATCCAAATATTGAATGGTCTGGAGCGGGAGATGGATTTTTAGGCGTACGAATTCGTCCCGATGATGCCTACCGCTATGGGTGGATTCGTGTACAAGTGGCTGCAGACGGAGAGTCTTTCACCGTCAAGGACATGGCTTTTGAGTCGTCCAAGGACAGTATGATCTATGCGGGCCACCTGTGGATGAGTCGCGGGGAAATGTGGAGTCAGAAAATTCAGAGCATTGCCGTTGACGGAGGAATACGCTTGGTAAAACCCTCTTCATCAGAACCCATGTTTGTTGAGGTGTTGGGAATGGATGGCGCTCTATTGACTAAAGCGCAATGGAATGACGATCAATTGTTTTTACCTCTTGTGGGTGTGGCTCGTACACTGGTTATCCTGCAATTCCATGTAGAAGGAATGACCGTACGTCGTCGACTCCTATTGAATAATTAATAATCAAAGAGTATAATTATACTCTTTTATTCATAAAAAAGGCAGTTTATTCGTAAATTGCATAAAATTTACAGCATATGGCATTCGACTTGGACAGGATTCGCGCTTTTTATCAAACGTATCCCGAGCGTGTAAACAAAGCCCGTTTAACCCTAGGGAAGCCGCTGACGCTCAGTGAGAAAATTCTCTATGCGCACGTTTCCGAGGGTATGTTGTCCACTCCTTTTGTGCGTGGAGAATCCTATGTTGATTTTGCTCCGGATCGCGTGGCTATGCAGGATGCAACGGCGCAAATGGCCTTGTTGCAATTTATGCAAGCCGGTCGGAAGGTTGCCGCTGTCCCCTCGACCGTACATTGCGACCATTTGATTCAAGCCCGCGTGGGTGCTAAAACGGATTTATCCGATGCAGTCAGCAAAAGCAACGAGGTTTTTGACTTCTTAGCGTCTGTGTCCAATAAATACGGGATTGGATTTTGGAAGCCCGGTGCTGGAATTATCCATCAGGTGGTCTTGGAAAATTACGCCTTCCCCGGTGGGTTAATGATTGGAACGGATTCGCATACGGTCAATGCCGGTGGTCTGGGAATGGTGGCCATTGGAGTGGGAGGGGCAGATGCTGTCGATGTGATGGCCGGAATGCCCTGGGAATTGAAATTTCCCACATTGATCGGTGTTAAATTGACGGGACGCCTGAACGGTTGGTCATCGGCTAAAGATGTCATCTTGAAGGTGGCCGGCTTGTTGACGGTGAAGGGCGGCACGGGCGCAATCATTGAATATTTTGGAGAAGGAGCTTTGTCCTTGAGTTGTACGGGAAAAGGCACTATTTGCAACATGGGAGCCGAGGTGGGTGCTACTACATCGACTTTTGGATACGATGATTCCATGGAGCGTTATTTGCGCGCTACAGGACGTGCCGTAGTGGCCGAATTGGCAAACAAGGTGGCCGCAGACTTGACCGGCGATGCGGAAGTGTACGCCCATCCAGAATTGTATTTTGACCAAGTGCTGGAAATTGATTTGTCCACATTGGAACCGCATGTAAATGGTCCATTTACTCCGGATTTAGCCACGCCGATTTCCAAATTGGGCGCTCTCGCTGCAAAGAACGGCTGGCCTTTAGCCATTGAAGTGGGATTGATTGGTTCGTGCACGAATTCTTCATACGAGGACATGACGCGGGCAGCATCTGTCGCTCGACAGGCAGCAGAGAAAGGACTCGAAGTGCAGTCTGAGTTTACGGTGACGCCGGGTTCTGAGCAAGTCCGTTTTACAGCCGAAAGAGATGGTCTTTTGGCCGATTTTGAGGCCATTGGCGGAAAGGTATTTGCCAATGCCTGTGGTCCTTGCATTGGGCAATGGGCCCGTCCGGGCGCAGAGAATGGAATGAAAAATACCATTGTGCATTCGTTCAACAGAAATTTTGCAAAACGTGCCGATGGGAACCCAAATACCCACGCTTTTGTCGCCTCACCAGAAATCGTAACTGCGTTGGCTATTGCGGGTCGGTTGGATTTCAATCCCTTGGCAGACACGTTGATTAATCGTCATGGACAAGCAGTTTTGTTAGATCCTCCAACAGGAGAGGAGCTTCCGGTGCATGGATATGCCGTGGGAGATGCGGGTTATCAGGCGCCTGCGGCCGATGGAAGCCACATTGTGGTGGCGGTGAATGCAGGTTCAGAGCGCTTGCAGCTTTTGGACGAATTTCTTCCGTGGGACGGCCAAAAATTAAGCGGTGTGCGTTTGCTGATAAAAGCACTCGGAAAATGCACAACGGACCATATTTCTATGGCAGGACCTTGGTTGCGTTTCCGAGGCCATTTGGACAATATTTCAAACAACACATTGACGGGTGCGGTCAACGCATTCAATGGAGAGACGAACAAAGTGAAGAATGTTCTTACAGGTGTTTACGGTGAAGTTCCTGCCGTTCAACGTGCCTACAAGGCGGCCAACATTTCCACCTTGGTTGTGGGGGACCAGAACTACGGCGAGGGCTCTTCTCGTGAACATGCGGCCATGCAGCCACGCCATTTGGGCGTGAAAGCCATTTTGGTGAAAAGTTTTGCGCGCATCCATGAGACCAACTTAAAAAAGCAAGGAATGTTGGCTTTGACGTTCCAAAAGGAAACCGATTACGATTGTTTTTTAGAAGACGATTTTGTTGATTTCATTGATTTAGATGACTTTGCACCAGGTAAAGCCTTGACCTTAGTCCTTCGTCATGCCGATGGAACACAGGATACAATGTGTGTGAACCACAGCTACAACGAACAACAAATTGGTTGGTTCCGCGCAGGAAGTGCGTTGAATCTGATAAAAAAACAACAATCTTAGAATCACTATCTTTTGTCCATGATACAAACGGACAAAAGAACCCAGCGGGGTTGGGTTTTTTACGATTGGGCGAACTCTGCCTATACGCTCGTTGTAGGCACGGCGGTTTACCCGATTTACTATGGTTCCGTAGTTAAATCAGCAGAGATCACGAAGTTTACCTTCAGCAATGGGCTGACTCTTTCGCCGACGGCTGCCTATACCTTTTCCATAGCAGCGGCCTTTTTAGTGGTTAGCCTTGTGGCTCCTTATTTGGCTGCTTTGTCTGAGGTGTCAGGGAACAAGCGTTCTTACATGCGTGGATTTATGTATATGGGTGCGCTCGCGTGCATTTCGATGTTCTTTTTCACAGAATCCACTGTTTGGCTTGGATTGGTCGCTCCCTTTGTTGCCTCCCTGTCCTTTTCTGGATCCTTGGTTTTCTACAATTCCTACTTACCTGAAATCGCGTTGCCGGAGGATCAAGATTCCTTGAGCGCCAGAGGATTTTCCATGGGTTATTTTGGAAGTTCTTTTCTGCTGATTGCGGTTTTGACAGCGATTCAAAACCCGGATTGGATTGATCCATCAGCGACTGTTGGACTGGTCACGCGGTGGTGCTTCGTGGTGGTTGGACTGTGGTGGATATTGTTTGGTGAATACAGTATGGCTCGTTTACCCAAAGGAGCGCCTCATGCCCTTAATGCAGTACAGAAACATCCATCCACGGCTTATAGAACTCTTTATTTGGTCATTGTGGACTTGTTCAAAGACAAAGCCATTCGTCTCTTTGTGGCCGCGTTCTTCTTTGCAAGCGCAGGTGTGCAGACAGTTATTTTGATTGCTAGTTTGTTTGGGTCACAGGCCCTTGGATTACCTACGAGTGCTTTAATTACCACCATTTTACTTATTCAATACGTGGCCATGCTTGGCGCCTGGGGGTTTGCAAAATTGTCTAAAGTCTGGGGCAATATACCTACTTTGATTGTCGCTGCTGTTGGGTGGGCGGTAGTCTGTGTATTGGCTTATTTTGTACAAAATACCTTGCAGTTTTATTTGATGGGCGCAGGGGTAGGATTGGTGATGGGAGGAATACAATCCCTTTCCAGATCTACCTTTTCCAAACTATTACCGGAAAGGGAGGAGCATGTTACGTACTTCAGTTTTTATGACATTGCCGAAAAACTAGCCACCGTGCTGGGAATGGTTTCTGTGGGTTGGTTAGAAAACGCTACCGGAAACTTACGGTTGTCTGCCTTAATGCTGGTTGCCTATTTTGTCATTGCTATTGTCTTTTGGCTGCGCATCCCAAAATCTGTGTCGGCACGTTTTTTACAGTCAAGGATTACGGCATAAGTTTCGCTCTAATCTAAAATCATTCGCTTATGAAATGGAGAGTAGCTTCCCTTTTGCTTTTTTCAGCGGTGCTCTTGGGCACGACTCAATGCTATTACGATGATGCGCGTACACTTTATGGAACGACGCCTTGCGATACAGCCGCAGTAACCTGGACAGCAGATATTCAACCTTTGTTTCAAGCACAGTGTGCGGGATGTCACGGTGCTATTTCTCCAGGGGGTGGATTGTCGCTCATCAATTATTCACAAATCAGTGCCGCATCACTCAACGGCTCCTGCATGAACCGCATACAGATGCCTGCAGGAAGTCCAATGGCGATGCCACCCAATGGATCATTGACATCGTGTCAAAAGGCTAAAATTCGTACGTGGATACGCCAAGGAGCCCTTCAAAACTAATCTCATTAATCCTACATTGAAATGAATAAAACACTGTTATTTTCCGTTTTTATATTCACTGCGCTCGGCGCTTCTGCCCAACGATTGATAGCGAAAGACGCGTTTATTCGCTTTTATTCTTCCACTCCGATGGAGGATATTGAGGCAACAACCAATACCGCTGTTTCTGTTTTGGATAAAACCTCTGGAGAGGTAGCGTTTCAAGTGAGTATAAAGAATTTCACTTTCGACAGGGCTCTGATGCAAGAGCACTTTAATGAAAATTATTTGGAAAGCGAAAAGTATCCCAAAGCCTCTTTCCAAGGAAAATTAGTGAATCCTAGCGCTGTAAAGTGGGGTAAAGACGGGGTTTATTCTGCGCATTTGAAAGGAAAAATGAACATTCACGGAGTGGAGCGCGAAATAACGACACCGGTAACTTTTACCCTGAAATCCGGGCAAATTTTGTTAGAGTCAACATTTTATGTCCAGTGTGTGGATTACAACATTGAAGTACCGACGCTTGTTGTCGCTAAAATTGCGGAGAAAATACAAGTAAGTGTTAAAACGAAATACGTACCCGCCAGCAAATGAAAAAATTCTTTGGAATTGTCCTGTGGTTTCTTTCCGTGTCTGTTCAGGCGCAGGAAGAGGACTTAATGAAACTACTCAATGCGGTGGAAGGTCCGGCCCCAAAGGAATATGTATCGGCCACATTCAAAGGGTCAAGAGTGGTCAATCTACAAACCAATGAAATGCCTGCGCGTGGTGTGGGTCAATTGATCATCAGTCATCGGTTTGGAACCATAAACAAGGAACCTTTATACAACTTTTTTGGGCTGGATGTCGCTCAAATGAGGGTTGAATACAGCTATTCGCCCACCGGATGGTTCAATTACGGATGGGGAAGGTCATCGGCCAATAAAACGTACGACGCATTTACAAAAGTGCGGCTTTTTCGCCAAGGTCACGGCGGAGGCAGTCCCGTAGGTATCGTCTGGTATTCTTCATCCAATATCAATACAACCAAATATTCGGATGGGATTGATCATTATTTTTCGGACCGATTGTCCTATGCGCACGAATTGATTTTCGCACGGAAATTCAACGAGACATTTTCTATGGAAGTAGTTCCTTCTTTGGTTCATTTCAATTTGGTGGAAACTCCCGATGTTCCCAACGATCAGTGGGGTGTAGGAGTGGCTGCTCGATACAAGTTGGGCAACCGCACCGCGCTGACGGCTGAGTATTTGGCCAGAGCGTATCGCCCGGAGGCCTTTTACGATCCGCTGAGCATCGGGCTGGATGTGGAAACCGGCGGGCACGTCTTTCAATTGCATGTGTCCAACGCGCGTTTTATGAACGATCCCAGTTGGATGATGCAAACGCCGGGAAGTTGGGTCAAAGGGGATTTGTATTTTGGTTTCAATCTTTCCCGAGTCTTTACACACAAAGCACCTAAAAAGGCACAAGCACCGGAACTCCTTTGAAACAGACGACATTGATTTTGCTATTGCTCCTGGTGGTGCAGTGCACCCACGAGCCTATCATCCAGGAGGATTGTCCTCCGGGGGTCATTAGTTTTCAAGAAGAAATCCTTCCGCTGATTAAAACAAATTGCGGAACTCCGGGTTGTCATGGAGGAGCCTTTCCTGAGGATGGATTGAGATTGGACTCTTACGCATCCATCATGAGAAAGGTCAAGCCCAACAATCCAGAGGATTCAAAACTTTACCGCGTACTTTTTGAAACAGGAGAGGATCAAATGCCCCCATCTCCCATGGGTGTATTTTCCGCGGCTCAGAAGAATCTTATTTACCAATGGATTGCTCAAGGGGCTGAAAAAACAACTTGCCATGTCTCCAACTGCGATACGATTGGCAATCCATCGTTTGCCTCTGTTCAACAGGTGATAGACTTACATTGTATCAGCTGCCACCGCACGAACAATCCTGCGGGAAATGTAAAATTAGACACCTATGCCGATGTTAAAACAGCCGTAACAAACCAAGGGTTGATCCAGAGTTTGCAAGGGCAATATGGTTTCAAACAAATGCCCCCCTCTGGACCCATATCCGATTGCCACATGGCCATTTTAGAGCGATGGGTTGGAGCCGGAATGCCGCAGTAAGAACCTACCTTTGAAGGGTGAAAAAATTTGATTTAGCCGTAGTAGGAGGAGGCATTATAGGTGCCGCCACCTTGTACAAATTGCGTCAAAAATTTCCTGATGCTCGGTTGGTGCTGCTTGAAAAAGAGTCAGAGTCTGCTCTTCATCAAACAGGTCGAAATTCGGGAGTAATTCATTCGGGGCTGTATTATGCCCCCGGGTCTTTAAAAGCGCAAACGTGTTTAGACGGGTATCGGCAATTGATCCCTTTTTGCCAGGAACACGATGTCTTTCATGAAGTGTGCGGAAAGGTTGTTGTCGCTACCGAAGAGTCCGAAAGACCGAGACTCCAAACGCTGTATGAACGGGGCATAAACAATGGGTTGAAAGGCTTGGAATGGCTTGACTCTTGTGGCATTCGTTCACACGAGCCATTCATTGCGGGAGTCCAGGGACTGTATGTTCCTCAAACCGGCATTGTGGATTACCGAGGAATGACACGGGCTCTTTTGTCGCATGTCACCTCCGGCGCTGGCGTCCATGAGGTCCTTTATGACTTTAGAGTGGAATCCATAGCAGAAAGGGAAAACGGCCTTCAATTGGCGGGTAGCGGACAGGCCGTTTGGGCAGAACAAGTGGTTTTTTGTGGTGGATTGCAGGCAGATCGATTGGCCGTACAGGACGGAGCCAATGTAGACGTGAAAATCGTGCCTTTCCGTGGTGATTATTACGAGTTGGCGCCTCATGCAAAAAACAAAGTTCGTCATTTGGTTTACCCTGTTCCCGATCCTCAATTTCCTTTTCTAGGGGTTCATTTTACACGCATGCACGATGGAAGTGTAGAATGCGGTCCCAATGCCGTTTTTAGTTTCAAACGGGAAGGTTATTCTAAGACATCTTTTGATTGGACAGATACCCTGGAATCGCTGGGATATGCAGGCACTTGGAAGCTTTTCGCCAAGCAATGGCGTTACGGTTTGGGTGAATACGAACGCGCTTTTTCCAAATCAAAATTTTTGAAAGCGTTGCAGCGTTTGATGCCTGATTTACAAGCAGAGGATTTGATTCCGGGAAGATCCGGTGTTCGCGCGCAGGCATTGCGTTCTGACGGAACGCTAGTGGATGATTTTGTCTTTGTGAGGGGACAAAGGGCGATTCACGTAGTGAATGCTCCTTCTCCCGCAGCTACCGCTTGTTTGGCTATAGCCGATAAAATTGTTTCCTTGGTGGAGGTATAACCCTGCTCAATAGACAGGAGGCTCCATTTCAGCCGCGATATGGAACAAGGCATCCCCTTTGTGCACAACGGGCATATTGTTGTGTCCAATAATGAATCCATCAATAGGGCTGAATACTTTTAGAGTAAATGAATCGTAGGGATTGTTGATTCGACCAATCATTTCTCCCTTTTCTACCGCTAAACCGCTGTGCCGTTCAAAGGTAAAGAGGCCGGACGACTCAGCGCGAACCCACGTGGAATCACTCAACCAGCGTCGGCGGGATTTTTCACCGATGCGACGACCTTTTACGCCTTTTATTTTGGGTGATTTCTCGCGCATCCCATGGGCTGCCAACACTCTTTTGATTCCTTTGATGGCTTCTTTCACGGCTTGATGATCTAACCGGAGCGACTCGCCGCCTTCAAAAACCACCAAGGGAATGCCTTGAGAAAACGCTGTGGCACGGAGAGATCCTTGAATAACACTGATGGGAATAGAAAAGGGTGCGCCGAACTGATGCGCTAAAGAAACGGCTTTTGCATCCTCTTTTGCATACCGCAATTGCGGAAAATTAGTGCGTGAAGATCCCCCGGTATGAAAATCCAGGCCAAAATCTATCAAAGGCAATATTTTGGTTGTGAGCACATGGGCAACAATGGAAGCGAGTGAACCCTCCGAAGATCCAGGGAAGGACCGATTGACATCTTTCCCATCGGGCACATCGCGTGAGAAAAACAAGAATCCGTAGACATTAATAATCGGAATGGCCAAAATGGTGCCGCGTGTTATTCTGGAGCACAGATTGCCGGAAATGGCTTGCCGTACCGTCTCGATACCATTGATTTCATCGCCGTGCAACCCGCCAGACAAAAGAATGACAGGACCGGGTTCCTTGGAATGAAAAACGTGTACAGGCAACGTGATTTGAATGCCCGAAGTCAATCGCGCAATGGGCAACTCGACCACTTTGTGGCTTCCTGGCGCAATGACCGTTGTGTCAAGCACCAAGGGTTTTTGCATAGAAAGGGGTTTATTGTCCAAGATAATTCTCGGGGCGGATGGCGCGCAATTCCTTTTTAAGGGCATCGGAAATGTCGAGGTTGTCCAGAAAGGAGCCCATAACCAATTCTGTAATAGCTCCGTGGGTTCGCGTCAAATCTCTGAGTGCTTCGTAGGGCTTCGGGTATCCTTCTCTGCGAAGCACTGTTTGAATCCCTTCCGCAACAACAGCCCAGTGGGATTGCAAATCAGCTGCGATGGCCCCTTCATTCAAGACCAATTTGTGCAGACCGCGCAAAAGGCTGCTCATAGCCAAAACGCTGTGGCCCAAGGGGACGCCTATGTTGCGCAAAACAGTAGAATCCGTTAAGTCGCGCTGCAATCTGGAGATGGGCAACTTGGAAGACAGATGCTCTGCTACGGCATTGGCCATGCCGAAATTCCCTTCGGCATTTTCAAAATCGATAGGATTCACTTTGTGAGGCATGGCAGAAGATCCCACTTCACCGGCTTTGATTTGTTGTTTGAAATAATCCATGGAGATATAGGTCCAAATATCTCGACACAAATCAATCAAAATGGTATTGATCCTTTTGATAGTATCAAAATAAGCGGCCAGATGATCGTAGTGCTCAATTTGAGTAGTGGGATAGGATCGGTGCAACCCCAATGTTTCATTCACAAAAATGTCTGCAAAAGCATGCCAGTCCGTGGAAGGGTAGGCTACATGGTGTGCATTGAAGTTTCCTGTGGCTCCACCGAGCTTGGCTCCAAAGGGAATGTCACGCAACAAGTTCAATTGTTGGTGCAGACGTTCCACAAACACGCCCATTTCTTTGCCTAGCCGAGTGGGCGAAGCGGGCTGACCGTGTGTCCTTGCAAGCATCGGAACATCGCTCCACAATCCTGCGCGATCCGCTAATGCCTGCTGAACTTCTCGGATCATGGGTTCAAAGACTTCCTGATGAAATTCCTTCAAAGACAAAGGAATAGCGGTGTTATTGATGTCTTGAGAAGTCAAACCAAAGTGCGCAAACTCCATAAAATCATCCAGTCCCATGGCGGTCATTTTCTCTTTGAGAAAATATTCGATAGCCTTGACATCGTGGTTGGTTGTCTGTTCCAGGGCTTTGACAGTCAAGGCATCTTCTTCTGAAAACTGTGTCACCAGGGCCCTTAGTTTTGGATAAACAATCGGATCCACTCCTTCCAATGGGGGCAAAGGGAGACTACACAGTGCGATGAAGTATTCTACTTCTACATGCAGGCGATAACGCATGAGGGCTAATTCTGAAAAATAATCAGACAAAGGCTCTGTGATGGCTGCATACCTCCCGTCCAAGGGAGATATGGCGTGAAGCGCTGAATTCATGGCTTTTTAAAAGAATAAAGGTACGTCATTCTATGTAGAGAAGGAGCCCCTTGAGGTACTCTCCTTCTGGGAATCCTGTGACGACAGGGTGGTCTACCGGCTGCCCCAGCGTTTTTACAATTTTTAATGATTTACCGGTTTCAAAGGCGGCCGCTCGAAGTGCATCGAGAAATTGGGACGAGGGCACATTTTGGGAACAACTGAAGGTGAATAGGAAACTTCCAGACTTCATTTTACTTAACGCCAAAGCATTGAGTCTCTTGTACGCCATCATGGCATTGTGACTCGCTGTTTTCCGCTTGGCAAAAGCGGGAGGGTCCAAAATAACAACATCCCATGAATCATCCATGTTTTGGAGGTAATCAAAGGCATCGGAAATGACCACTGTATGTTTGTCTGACGCGCCCAAAAGGGCGGCGTGCTCTTCCGCGCGGGCGCATGCCCGCGCGGAAGAGTCCACAGACACCACGCGCGCCGCACCGTTGGCCAATGCAGCCATAGAAAATCCCCCCGTGTAAGAAAATACATTCAGGACATTTTTTCCAGAAGAATGCTTTCCCACCAAAGCCCTATTGTCTCTTTGATCCAAGAAAAAGCCTGTTTTTTGTCCACCCTCAAAATCAGCCGTAAAGGGTATGCCGTTTTCCATGAAATGCCCTGCATTTTTACCCGCTTTTCCTTGTATCCAACCGTTTTCCACCGGTAACCCGGGGGTTGTTTTGTCCAACGGCTTGAAAGACTCTGCGGACTTGGAATAAATTCCTTTTGTTTTTGGTAAAGCCAAAAGAAGCGCTTCAGAAATGAAGGGCAAATCATTGAGCATGCCGCGGGTGTGGCATTGGACCACCAAAATTTCATCGAATCGATCCACGATTAACCCCGGAAGGCCATCCCCCTCGCCAAAAACAACCCGGTATCCCGTCGTTTTTTTATCGGCACCCAACCCCCACGATTGACGGTACTGAACGGCTGCAGAAATTCTCTGCTCGTAGAATGCTTTTTTATCTTTCACCGGATCGCCAAACGAGAGAACCTTCAAAAGGATGCTCGCCTTGGGGTTTTGCATATGAGCGGTAGCTACGGGTTTTCCATCGGCATCCGTAACGTCCACCCACTCTCCTTCTTCAGGAAGTGTTTGTTGTCTCCAAAGGGCTCCAGAAAATACCCACGGATGATGTCTCCAAAGTGCTTTTTCTTTGCCTGGGGCTAACCGTAAAGTAGGTGTTGTCATGGGGCAAAGGTAGGGAGCGATGCACGCTGAACAACGCCTTTTTCCTCTCCCGGAGCCGCTTCAAACAAAAAATGCTGTGTTCCATTGGTGATCATAGCATACGGACAATCGAGCGCTATTCGGTAGGAGAAAACTTGATTCAAGGTGTCCTGATCCAACGAAATATGGGGGGCTTTGCATTCGATAACCATCCACGGTTTGGCCTTTTTAAAAACCAAAATATCGAATCGTTTTCTTTTCCCGTAAACGAGGACGGATTTTTCAACGGCCAAAGCGATGGAGGGATATCCTTGCGCTAACAATCCAGCCAAAACTCCCTGCCGAACCCATTCTTCCGGGGTAGCGGACACATTTTTTTTTCGAAATGGGTCCCAGAGTGTATCCATGCTGCAAAGCAAGCAGTTTTTTATGGATTTTTGCCTATGCATTCGCCGGATTTTGTGGACCAACTGCGCAACAAACCCCTTCCGGGGATAGAGTGCCAAATCTGTATGGCTCCACCCGAGAGACAGGCCACATTGACTTCTATCCCCACACCGGATCAAGCGCGCAAAAAGGCAGCTGTTTTGGTACTGCTCTACCAACAAGAGGGGCAATGGCGAACCGTGATGATATTAAGATCAAAGAATGAAGGGGTGCATGCAGGTCAAATGGCTTTTCCAGGAGGCGGGTTGGAACCACACGATGCGCATTGGCAAGCAGCCGCGTTGCGTGAAGCGCAGGAAGAAATTGGATTGCCTCCCGAATGGGTACACGTCATTCGGTCCCTGACCCCATTGTTTATTCCTCCCAGTGGGTATTTTGTTCAACCCGTGTTGGGACTCATTACCCGTCTTCCTTTGTGGATTCCTGATCCAAAAGAAGTGGAAGAAATCGTAGAGTTCGCATTGGAGGATTTGCATAGAGCGGAATGGGATCATCCCACGGCGGGACGCGTTCCTGTTTTTTCTGTTCAGGGACACAAAATCTGGGGCGCTTCCGCGATGGTGTTGGCAGAAGTGATCTCCCTTATGGATTTTCGTACCTTTGAGCAGTAGTCTTTGGAATTGTGAAACTTTTTGCCCGCGACCCCTTTGGAAACCCCTTGATCCTCAAGCGGCTGATTATCTCCGCCTTTGGAATAGTGGTGTGGTATCGCTTGAATAAGGTGAACAAAACCAAAGTTTTTGGGGCGGAACACTTGATAAATTTGCCAGACAATGAGGTGCTTTTCGTGAGCAATCATCAGACATACTTCATGGATGTTTCTGCCATGTATTTGGTTTTGAACCATGCTAAATGGAAAATGGCCGGCAGAGTAGACGCTTGGTGGCGTATGTTGACACCCAGAACGAATCTTTATTTCATCGCAGCCAAAGAAACAATGAAAGCCGGATTGCTTCCTCGAGTACTCGCTATGGCGGGATCGGTCAGTATCAAACGGACCTGGAGAGCAGCCGGAAAGACGATCGATAGGGGAGTGGATCCAAAGGATATTGAAAACATACACAAAGCCATCGCTAACGGCTGGGTGATTACCTTTCCGCAAGGGACCACAAAAGCGTTTGCTCCCGGGCGACGAGGAACGGCTCACATCATTAAAGGCACAAACCCCATTGTTATTCCTGTGGTCATTGACGGGTTTCGCCGCGCGTTTGATAAAAAAGGATTGTTTATTACGAATAGAAATACGAACTTAAGTTTGACATTTAAAGCACCTTTGGTGTGGAAAGAAGACGAAGATGCTCAAGCACTTTTAGATAAAATCATGCATGCCATTGAACAAAGCCCACCCTTTGAGGCGAAGGAAAGGGCTCTTAATGAATAAATTGTTGACCTATGAAAAGCAATAAAATAATCGGTTTGTTGATGGCCCTCTCCGTGGGCTTGTCATCCTGTGTAGATGGCATTTTGAATTCCGACGAGAAATTGGAAAAAAGGAACGTGGTCCTTCAGTTGTTCACGTACTATGGCAATGAATTATTGAATCCAGATTCATTGCACATTTTGGGCAATTCCGAGGTGAAATTCACAGATATTTCCTTTGTATACAGCGGGTATTCTTTCGTGTCGACTGCTGGCGATACACTCTTTAGAGATACTGCGGTGAACGTGCAAGATTTGATGAATTCTTTGGTGTATCTGACTAAAATCCCTGGAGGGACCTATTCCGGAACGCATTATTTCAGCATCGGGCTGGATACCAATCAAGAAAAGATACTGCCGACGGCGTATCCGGAAGATCATCCTATGCGGGGCGCAAATTTATACAGAGGAGTTGGTAAAGGGTATAACTACATGGTGTTTAAGGGTACATGGCGCGCTCTTGGGGACACCTTGGACCCTGCCAAGCCTTTTTCTTATGTAGTGGCCTCACCCCTCGGAACGAAATTTAGCAAAACGATGGCCTTCACCGTAGGAGGAAGCAGTAAAGCCCGAATTAATATCGTGTTGAGTATCGATAAATTATTGGCCGGGTTGGATCCTTCGGTCACGGCTGATGTCACTTGCAATCCCGCGTTGCCCTTGGATTTTGCTTTAGCAACGGGTATTAAACAGAATCTTGCTTCTTCCTACATTATTCAGCTCTAGAGGTCAGTGCGTGTACACTTTATAGCCATTGGGGGCTCCGCCATGCACAATTTGGCGTTGGCTCTTTGGGAGCGCGGTGACGAGATTACCGGCTCTGATGATGAAATTTTTGAACCATCCAAGTCGCGATTGGCCGCCGCAGGTATTTTACCGGCAACGGAAGGATGGGATGCCACCCGTATTACCGCCGATTTGGATGCTGTTGTCCTTGGAATGCATGCCCGGTCTGATAACCCTGAAATGCTCGCTGCGCAAGCGTTTGGCCTTCCTATTTATTCTTATCCTGCCTTTCTTTTTCTGGCCGGAGCGGATAAAACGCGAGTGGTCATTGCCGGAAGTCACGGAAAAACGACGGTCACTGGGATGCTTTTGCATGTTTTGAAGTGGTGCGGCCGCACAGAAGATTTTATGGTCGGCGCCCAGTTGGAGGGATACCATACCATGGTTCGGCTTTCCAAAGAAGCGGAATTCATGCTACTAGAGGGGGACGAGTACCTTAGTTCCGCCTTAGAGCCCATACCCAAGTTCCATTTGTACAAAGCCAATATTGCCCTCATTACTGGAATCGCTTGGGATCACATCAATGTGTTTCCAACCTTTGAGTCGTATGTAGAACAGTTCCGACTTTTTTTGAAAACCATGGAGCCCGGTGGAGTCGTTGTGTACAACACGGACGATCCGGTGGTCAAAGAGGTCGTAGAAACAGACCTGTCGCCATTGAGAAAAATTGGCTATTCAACGCCTTCTTTCCGAGTAGAAAACGAAAGAATGATTTTGGAATCACCACTGGGCGATGTGCCCTTGTCAATTTTCGGCTCGCACAATGCAAGCAATATAGAAGGAGCTCGATGGATTGCTCAGGAGATGGGAATTCAAGAGGAAGAGTTTTACGAAGCCATTACATCCTTCAAGGGGGCTGCAAAACGATTGGAATTGTTGCGAAACGACGCGCAGTGTACGGTATACAAAGATTTTGCACACGCCCCAAGCAAAGTAAAGGCGACCGTTACGGCTTTGGCCGAACAATTTCCTTTGCGGCGCAAAATAGCGTGCCTAGAACTCCATACGTTTAGTAGTTTAAATCCCGCGTTCTTGCCTTTGTATAAAGATGCATTGGCAGGGGCCGATGTTCCCATAGTCTATTTCAATCCGAAAGCCGTAGCTCATAAAAAACTACCCAATTTGTCTGCGGATACGGTAGCTGAAGCATTTGGTGAACCCAAACCCTTTGTATACACGTCAGCTAACGAGGTGTTGGAAGCACTGAAAAAACACACAAGAGGGCCATCGAGCGCTACACTCTTGATGTCTTCAGGAAATTTTGATGGGCAAGATTTGTTGGTGTGGGCCAGCAAACTGGGCAATCCATAGTTTAGAATTTGCGCTGAACGTTGAAAACCCACGCTGTGCGAATGTCCTGGGTAGTCATGTCAAACGTGCTTTGGTTGTTTACTCCAAAGGACCAATCCTTGTGTCTGTACACGCCTCCCACACCGATCAGCGCTACGACACCTTGTGTTTTGGTAACGTTGTAGTAGGGAGGAACCCAATCATTCATTCGCGCACGTACTGTCCTGCCGTAGAGCAGTCCTGTTTGAAACGTTAAATCAAAGGGGCTATCAAGGCCATAAAGACTTCCGCCGCAAGTAAATCCGCCTGCCATCCTGGAATCAAAATCTGGAGGGAGCACTGTGTCTTTGATGTGCTCCGCAAAAGCATTCTGCGTTATTAGACCTATGGTGATGTGGTTGTTGATCGCGTAATCATACGTAAAACCATTGAACACGCCCCATCGAGAATCAGCAGAAAAGGAGTAGGTCCCGCCCTGAAGGCCAAATAAGTGCTTTTTTATACTCGGGGAATCTTGCGCCTGAAGCGATGGAGCGAACAGGATGATCACGGAAAGCCATAGAATTTTTTTCATTCGTCGTTGAGTAATTTGCGTTGAATATCTTCCATTTCATAAAAATCTATCCCTTCTTGATAGGTCGGAACGACGGCTAAATCTTCGTCGAAAAGATGCATCATGGCCTCACGAACAATGAGGATAAAAGACAAATCGGAATCGATCCAACCGGATTGAACAGATTGCAATGGTTCTGTGTCTGAAAACTCTTCGACACTTAAAAGATTGAGTAGAATATGTTTTTGAGACTTGGAATCAAGCATTGACTTCAACACTTTGAGTGCAGAGGCATCAAAGACTTCTTCTCCATATTTGATGTGAAGAAACCCTTCTTTTACTTCTATTTTGAAAGACATTACGCTGTGAAATTCATGGTTCTTTTTGCAGCCAAAAGGTACAACACAGCCATGCGAATCGCTACACCGTTTTCCACCTGCTGCAAAATAATGGAATGTTTAGAATCTGCCACTTCCGACGTGATTTCCACTCCTCGATTGATGGGGCCAGGGTGCATAATGACAGGAACTTTGGGTAATGCTTCGAGGCGTTCCATGGTCACGCCGTAGTGGGTAACGTATTCCCGAAGGGTAGGAAAATAAGGCAAGTTCATTCGCTCATGCTGTACCCTCAACATATTTGCTACATCAGCCCAAGCCAAAGCCTTGTCTACATTGGTTTCCACAAGAACGCCCATTTCGGGCATGTGTTTTGGAATCAAGGTTTGCGGCCCGCATACCATGACTTCCGCTCCTAATTTTTGAAGACAAAAGATATTGCTTAGGGCCACTCTTGAATGCAAGATGTCTCCAATGATTGCCACTTTCGCACCCTTAATATCTGACTGCAACGCACTCTGCATGGAAAAGGCATCTAGTAATGCTTGAGTAGGATGTTCGTGGGCACCGTCTCCTGCGTTTATTATGCTGGCGTCTACGTGCTGACTCAAGAAGTGTGCTGCTCCCGGATGAGAGTGGCGCATCACCACCATGTCCACTTTCATGGCCAAAATATTGTTTACCGTATCGATCAGTGTTTCCCCCTTTTTAACGCTGGATTGAGCCGCGCTGAAATTGACCACATCTGCGGAAAGTCTTTTTTCAGCAATTTCAAAGCTCAAGCGGGTACGGGTGCTGTTTTCAAAAAAGAGATTGGCAACAGTGATGTCCCTCAAAGAAGGAACTTTTTTAATGGGTCGATTGATGACCTCTTTGAACTGTTCTGCCGTTTTAAAAATGAGATGAATATCCTCTGTTGTGAGGTTTTTGATTCCTAGCAAGTGGGAAACACTCAAATCGCTCATGCAGCAGGACCTTGTATTAATGAAACTGAATCTAATTGACCATTGCCTAACCAGTCCAAACGCACTCGTTCCGTGGCCATGGAATCTACATGACGTCCCACGTAATCGGGCTGAATGGGTAACTCTCGGCTGAACCGACGATCTATGAGAACCAGTAATTCCGTTTTGCTCGGCCTGCCAAACGCTTGCAATGCGTCCAAAGCAGAGCGCAAGGTCCGTCCGGTATAGAGGACATCGTCAATAAGTACAATCTTTTTCCCTTCAATGGGCGTGTGCAATTCCGTTCTGTTGGCCTTGATGAGCTCATCCCGTCGACGAAAATCATCTCTAAAAAAAGTGACGTCCAAGGCGCCCGTTTTGACGGAGGGACACTGATAATTTTTTTGAAGGAGGCCCGCAATGACTTCTGTGAGGGCTACACCCCTGGGTTGAAGACCAATAAGAACCGTTTGTGAAAAATCGCCGTGAGATTCTATCAGTCGGCAGCACAGCCGGTTGAGAATCACCTGGAGCTCTTCTGAGCCAAACAAGCGTTTTTGCGTCATTTCAAGAAACAAAAGTACGGTTTTGCTAGTAATCATACACAACCGATCTTTGAAACATGTCTATTTCTTTGACCATCCTAGGGTGTGGTGCTGCTGCACCCACTGTTTCGGCCCAACCTTCCGGCCAGGTGTTGGATGTGCATGGACAGCTTATTTTACTGGATTGCGGGGAAGGAACACAGGTGCAATTGCGGCTACGAAAGATTCGTTTTACACAAATCAGTCTGATCTGCATTAGTCATTTGCACGGGGACCATTTCTTTGGTCTGCCGGGGCTTCTGTCCACTTTTCACCTTCTCAACCGCGAAAAACCGCTCACTTTGATTGGGCCGCCTGGTCTGGAGGTCTTGATTCGGACTATTTTGAAAGCAACCAAAACATGGACGTGCTACCCTCTTCATTTTTTGGAAGTGCCATTGGCTGATGGGTCGCTTGTCATGAAAAACGAAGCTTTTTCTGTGTTTGCCTTCCCCTTGGAGCATTCCATAGAGACCATTGGATTCCGCATCGAAGAAAAACAGGGTTTGAGAAAAATCAATGCAGTGGCTGTGGAAAACGCGCAGATTCCTCGTTGTGATTTAAGGCCTTTACAATTGGGCCGGGATATTCAAGACGCAAAAGGAACATGGATTCCCAATGCACAATTGACCTTCGATCCAAAACCCGTCATCAAATACGCCTACGCATCCGACACGGCCTTTTGTCCGGCCATAGTTCCGCACATACGTGGTGTGGATTGGTTGTACCACGAGAGCACGTTTGCTGATTCACACGCTTCTTTGGCGTTAAAAACGAAACATTCTACGGCGCGCGATGCAGGAAAAATAGCAGCGCTAGCCAACGTGAAGCATTTGCTGTTGGGTCATTTTTCTATCCGATACGCGGATAGAACCGTTTTGTTGAGAGAGGCAGAAGAGGAGTTCTCCTCGGTGCAATTGGCTCACGATGGCTTGGTGATTCGCATGGAATAAAAAAAAGCCAGCGATCGCTGGCTTTTTTTATCCGTTCATGGAAATCAAGAACTCTTCGTTGCTTTGCGTTTTGCTCAATCGATCGTGCAAAAACTCCATCGCTTCTACAGGAGTCATATCGGCCAGATGTCGACGGAGTATGTACATACGATTCAACACCTCTTTTCCTAACAGCATATCTTCCTTTCGGGTACCTGAAGAGATCAAATCGATAGCCGGCCAAATGCGTCGGTTGGCAATCTTCCGATCCAATTGCATTTCCATGTTGCCCGTACCTTTGAATTCCTCAAAAATAACCTCGTCCATCTTGGAGCCTGTATCGATCAATGCGGTAGCTAAAATGGTCAGTGACCCACCGTTTTCAATATTCCTAGCAGCGCCAAAGAATCGCTTGGGTTTGTGCAGTGCATTGGCATCGACACCACCAGAAAGCACTTTACCAGAAGAAGGGCTCACCGTGTTGTAGGCGCGAGCCAAACGCGTAATGGAGTCCAATAATATGATGACATCGTGGCCACATTCTACCAAACGCTTAGCCTTTTCTAAAACAATGTTGGCTACGCGAACATGTCGTTCGGCCGGTTCGTCAAAAGTGGACGCCACGACTTCAGCATTCACGGAACGTGCCATATCCGTTACTTCCTCAGGCCGTTCATCCACGAGCAATATAATCATGTAAGATTCGGGGTGGTTGGCAGCGATAGCGTTGGCAATTTCTTTGAGTAAAGTAGTTTTACCTGTTTTGGGCTGCGCAACAATGAGGCCTCGCTGACCTTTTCCAATAGGGGAAAACAAATCTATTACGCGCGTGCTCAATGTGCTACGACGGCCAGTAATGTTGAATTTCTCTTCCGGAAACAAGGGAGTGAGGTGTTCAAAAGAAACACGATCCCGAATGTAATCTGGATCCCGACCGTTGATCATGAATATTTTCACCAACGGGAAATATTTATCTCCTTCGCGCGGGGGGCGGACTTCTCCTCGAACAGTATCTCCCGTCCTCAGGCCGTATTGTTTGATTTGTTGCTGTGAAACATACACATCATCCGGTGAGTTGAGGTAGTTGTAGTCAGAAGAACGCAAAAATCCATATCCTTCTGGCATCAATTCAAAAACACCTTCGGTGGGAATGTTGGCTTCAAATTCAAACCGTTTGCGCTCCTCACGGGGCTGACGCTCCTCACGCGGCGCACGCTCCTCACGGGGCTGACGCTCCTCACGGGGCGCACGCTCCTCACGGGGCTGACGCTCCTCACGGGGCTGACGCTCCTCACGGGGCTGACGCTCTTCTTGCGGCTGACGATTCTGCCCTTGTCCTCTTTCCCATCGATTGGGACGTTCCTCACGTGGCGCACCTTCATCACGCGGTTGGCGCTCTTGACGTGGTGCACCTTCATCACGTGGCGCACGTTCTTCGCGCGGTTGGCGTTCTTCACGCGGCGCACGTTCTTCACGTGGCGCACGTTCTTGACGCGGCGCACGTTCTTGTTCCGTTCCTCTTTCCCATCGATTAGGACGCTGTTCTCCGGGAATTCTCTCGTATCGATCACGAGGCTCTTGAGGAAGAGGTGCTTCGCGAGAACCATTCGTAGCGGCCAATGACGGCTCAGGCATGGAAGACTCCGCAGGAGCCAGGCCCTTGATCGCCGTAATGAGTTCAGGTTTGTTCATGTAACGGGCTTTTGGGATGCCCAATGATTCGCCAAGCTGCTTGAGCTCAGGCAATTTCATGACTTTCAGGTCAGGAAGCATAGAAAAATGTTGAAATGGATAGAATCTAGAAAAAAATAGCTGCGAATGCAGATTGAAAGTTCAAGTATATCAGTGATTTGTGTCCTAAAAAGGACGTACGCTATGTGCGTAGGACGAGGCAATAGTACAACAAATTCAAATAAGTCGCTCTACTTTGTCTTTTTTTTTTCAGCTTTGCAGTATGTGGCAAAGAATACAAACGGTATATATGGCTTTGGGGGCATTGGCCTTCTTTAGTGTTGGATTGGGACAGCCAAACCAAACGGAAATAATCTTTGGCGGATTGGGATGTGGGCTTTTTATAGCCAATATATTTTGGTACAAAACCAGAAAACGTCAATTCGTAGTCAATCGATTGGTGATATTAGTAGCTTTTGCATTGGAAGGCCTCTTTATGTACCCTCTTCTTCAAAATCAAACACCCACACAAACAGCGTGGTTGACGATGGCACCACTGGTTGCTGTGCTGATGGCCGTATTAGCGAATCGCGCCATTCAACGCGACGAACAGTTGGTCAAATCTGCAGATAGGCTTCGTTGATCGTTTATTCGTACGGATTGGGCAGGTGGGAAAGGGCCTCTTTCGTGCTGCGCGGTCCTAATTCTACCGCTTCCATTTTTTCTAAACGACCCGATTCAATAGTAAATCGGAGAAGAGTACGCACCTTGTGAAATCCACTCGTGCCGACCGCTCCGGGATTCAGGCAAATCATATGGGTATTTGCCTCTCTCATCACTCGGAGAATGTGGGAATGTCCACAAACAAAGACATCCAATGCCTTTTCTGCGCGCCTTTCCGCCAGTCCAGAACGAATGTGTGGAGGAAAATGGCCTGGATATCCTCCGATATGCGTCATCCATATACGAATGCCCTGGATTTCAAAATCTTGATTTTTTGGATACTGAGAGGTCCATGGGAGACCATCGATATTTCCGGTCACAATGCGTAGCCGCACGTTGTTTTTCACCGCCCACGCTTCCATCGCGTCTGACATTGGGCCTAAATCTCCTGCATGCCAAAGCTCTTGAATTCCGTTCAATGCCCCGACCAGTAAAGAATCCCAACATCCATGGGTATCAGAAATCAACGCCACGCGTACGGATTGTATTTTTGTCATAAATAGAACTGGCCAACAATGTCTCAAAGGTACTTTATGGATTTGGCTTACCGGGGAACGGACTGGGTGGGTTGGCAGATACAACCCAACGGTCCAAGCATACAAGGAACCCTTTCGGAAGCTCTTGGGTTACTTCTCAAAGAAGAATGCATGCCCGTTGGGGCCGGCAGAACGGATGCGGGAGTTCATGCGACGCAGTATACTGCCCATTTTGATGTTGCTACGGCCGTCCCATCAACCGATGAGCTTCTCTACAAATTGAATCGGTTTCTTCCTGATTCCATTGCCGTGTTGGCTATTCGGCCTGTGGGTGAACGAATGCATGCTCGATTTTCATGCACTTCTAGAATGTACTGTTACCGCATCGCCCGTGTGAAAAATCCTTTTACTGTTCAAGGTGCGTGGGAACTGAGGAGACCTATGGAATGGGAAAAGTTACAGGAGGCAACGCTTTTGGTGAAGGGAGAACACGACTTTAGCGCCTTTGCCAGATCGGGAGCCAGCCATACATCCCCTCTGTGCACGGTAACGGAGGCCTATTGGGAGAAGTCAGATCAAGAATGGGTATTGCATATTCGTGCCAATCGATTTTTACGAAACATGGTCAGGGCTTTGGTGGGTACATTGGTGGAAGTCGCAGAGGGGGGTCGATCCGTTGATTCTTTTTCCCAATTACTGCAAGGAGGAACTAGGACTCTATCGGGACAAAGCGCACCCGCCTATGGACTTTATTTTGAAGGAGCAGAGTATCCGGAAGAAGCATAGCCGATAAACCACGTAACTTTGAACCTTCATGGCAAACGTTAGCGGAAAGGTATTTGACAGAGAGGTGTTACGAGGGGTATTGACCTTTGTAAAGCCGTTTCAAAAAACATTTTACTCCGCCGCCGTATTGACGGTCTTGTTGGGGTTTATCTCCACTGCCCGCCCCTTGCTGATTCGGGATGCAGTAGACACTTCCTTGCTTTCTGCCTCGACTGCGGATTTACACACGGCCATTGCTTGGTTGATGGGTCTTCTACTGGTCGAAGGATTGATGCAGTGGTTGTTTTATGTGCAAACGAACCGACTCGGTCAATGGGTCATTCGAGAAATTCGGGTTCAACTTTTTGGTCATTTGTTGCGCTTTACCATTCCCTTTTTTGATAAAACACCGGTAGGAACACTGGTTACCCGGACCGTTTCCGATGTGGAAACCATCGCAGATATTTTCTCTGAAGGCCTATTGGTCATTTTCGGTGATTTCTTCAAAATCCTGGTGATGTTGGTGGCCATGTTCGTGTATTTCGACCCGGCTTTGGTAGCTATTTCGCTCAGTGTCCTCCCCGTGCTCTTCCTGGCGACGCGGTGGTTTCAGCGGTCTATAAAAGACAGTTTTACGGAGGTAAGAAACCAAGTAGCTGCCTTGAATGCTTTTGTGCAAGAGCGAATAACCGGCATGGCGGTGGTTCGATTGTTTCAGCGCGAAGAGGTGGAGGCGAAAAAATTCAAAGAAATCAACGCCCGGCATAGAGAGGCCAATATTCGAAGTATTTGGTACTTCAGTTTGTTCTTACCGATCATAGAAATGCTCTCCGCTATCAGTATTGGATTGGCAGT
>CAMDTE010000009.1 GCA_945907425.1 Owenweeksia hongkongensis DSM 17368
CCGAGGTGTACACGACTCCAAAGCGTCAACAAAACAAAGACTATGGCTATACCTTGGGCGTAACGTGGGGCGCGTGCGGCCACCAACACGGCGGCGAATGCCGCCGTGTTGGTGGCATGCGAGCTCACAAATCCGTAAGAACCACCGCAAGACTTAGCTACTAATCGTAATTGCGGCAACAAATGAGGGGTGTGGCACGGCCGCAGCCGCTCAAACACTTCTTTGAAGGCATAGACACTGAGCGCATCTGCTAGAATAAAGACAAGCATAGAAAACGAAACCAAGCGGATGGCAGCGGCCCACGACCACGCCTTCCATACACTGCGAACCGCAAGAACTACGACAATAAGCGCGGCCCATGGACTCGATACGAAAAGCAGTAAGCCATCCAAGTAGGAAAGCCCGTGCCCGTTGACCCAAGCGAAGGCCCGTTCGTCTAATGCGATGATTGATTCAAGGATTCCCACAACAAGTCTTTAAGCTCCGTTAAATGCAATTGCGCTACGGAAGAAAAGAAAATCACCGGCACACCGGCCGGAAGGGTAGCCGCAATGGCTGTTTGCAATTCTTCGTCGAGCAAATCAGATTTAGATATGGCCAGAACGCGCTCTTTTGTCAGTAATTCGTCGTTGAATTTTTCTAGTTCATTCAGCAAGACCTGATACTCTGCCGCATGGTCTGGACTGTCCGCAGGAATCAAGAACAACAACAACGCATTGCGTTCAATGTGTTTCAAAAATCGATGCCCCAAACCCCGTCCTTCGGAAGCGCCTTCAATAATGCCCGGAATATCCGCCATCACAAAGGATCTGTATTCTCTATAGGGGACCATGCCCAATTGCGGAACCAAAGTGGTAAATGGATAATCTGCAATTTCCGGTTTGGCTGCACTCATCACGCTCAACAACGTGGATTTTCCGGCGTTGGGAAATCCAACCAATCCTACGTCTGCCAGCACTTTTAACTCCAAAATAATCCAAGACTCCTGTATCTCACCACCGGGTTGCGCATAGCGAGGAGCTTGGTTCGTGGACGATTTGAAAAAGGTATTTCCTTTGCCTCCTCGGCCGCCTTCTTTGAGAATAAATGATTGCCCGTCCTCCTTGATTTCGCACAAAAATTCACCCGTTTCCGCATCCTTTGCCACCGTGCCCAAGGGCACTTCCAAAACGATGTCTTCTCCTGATCCGCCGATGCGCTGATTTCTATCCCCGCCATTTCCGGGATCTGCTTTGATGTGTTTTCTGTATTTTAAGTGCAATAGCGTCCACATTTGCTTGTTTCCGCGCAAAATAATGTGCCCACCGCGACCGCCATCACCACCGTCTGGGCCTCCTTTGGCATTGCCCTTGGTGCGCAGCATATGCGTACTTCCTGATCCACCGTGCCCAGAAGCGCAATAAATCTTTACGTAGTCTATAAAATTCGTGTCGGCCATGGAGTAATTATAGGGAATCGATCGCAGCGCGCAATCGATTAGTAATGTCTTGTATGGAACCCACACCCGGGATTCCTATGAATTTTCCTTGCGCTTCGTAGTATTTTTGAACGGGCGCCGTTTCTGCGTTGTACACGTCGATTCGTTTTTGAATAACGTTTGGATCTGCATCGTCGGGTCGACCACTGGTCTTTCCACGTTCCAAAAGTCGCACTTTTAATTCCGCTTCCGGCACTTCCAATGCGAGCATCGCATCGACGCACTCTCCGAGCGTCGCCATCAACGAATCCAAAGCGATCGCTTGGGCTTCTGTTCTAGGAAAGCCATCGAAAATAAATCCTTTCGCTCCCGTATTTTGCGTCACCGCATCCGCCAACATCTCTATGGTCACCGCATCGGGAACCAATTTCCCTTGGTCCATATACGACTTCGCCGTGGTTCCCAAGACTGTTTGGCCTTTGATATGGGAACGGAAAATATCTCCTGTGCTCAAATGCACCAGCCCATACTGCTCGACTAAAAATTCAGATTGAGTGCCCTTCCCAGCTCCGGGAGGACCAAAAAGCACAATGATTTGCATAGTAGGGATAAAGTGCAAAAATACAATGCCTTGAGGGGATTTCGTACCTTTGCCCTTCAAATCGCATATACACGATGGAACATACGTACGCAGTCATTATGGCCGGTGGCGTTGGAAGCCGATTTTGGCCCACCAGTACCGAATCAACTCCCAAACAATTTCTGGATATTTTAGGCACCGGTGAGACGCTTTTGCAACAAACATATCGTCGATTGAAGAATGTGTGCGCTGCCGATCGAATTTATGTGGTGACACACGCTAACTATGTGGCCAAAACATTAGAGCAACTGCCCGAATTGACCATCGATCAAATTTTGGCCGAACCGGTGCGACGGAATACCGCCCCTTGCATTGCGTACGCCGCGTTCAAACTCAAGAAAAGAGATCCCTTGGCCAATTTTGTGGTCACGCCGGCGGATCATTTGATAACAGACGAAGTGGAATTTTCTCGCGTGGTCAAAGTAGCCTTAGAGACCACCAAACAACACAATGTACTGCTCACTTTGGGGATGCAACCCCACCGACCGGAAACGGGTTATGGATATATCCAATTCAAAGATCAATCCACCGAATTGCACCCCGAAATTCGACGTGTGAAATCCTTCACGGAAAAACCCAACACTGAGCTTGCCGCTTCTTTTTTGGCTTCGGGGGAATTTTTATGGAATTCAGGGTTGTTTGTGTGGAATGCCAACGCCATTTTATCCGCCTTTGAAAAACACCTTCCCGAGTTGTACTCCACCTTTAACCAAGGGTGGGACGTATTGAATACTTCCGACGAGGCTGCTTTCATTGCCGAAAACTATCCCGCCTGCCCTAACGAAAGCGTGGACTACGGGATTTTAGAGAAGTGCAAAAATGTATACGTATTGCCAGCGAACTTTGGTTGGAGCGATTTGGGTTCCTGGGGGGCCGTTCACGAGCAACAGATGCCAGACTCCGATGGAAACACAGGCGTTGAAACCCATGTTCTTACGTTCGATTGTAAGAACAATACCGTTTCCATACCCAAAAATACAGTCGCAGTTTTGGATGGTTTGGAAGACTTTATTGTCATATTAGCTGAAAATCGCTTGTTGATTTGCCGAAGGGCAAAAGAGCAGGACATCAAAAGTTTTGTGAACGAAGTGAAATTGCGTTTGGGAAATCAATTCGTTTGAATACTATATTTGCAGTATGAAATTTCTAGGCTTCCTTCTCGCTGTATTCATCATTTTGATGGGATTCAGTATGTTGATTTTTTTAGCCCTCTTTGTTGGGTACTGGCTTACACTGATAGGTTTGGAGCAATTCAAACCCGCATGGGCCTATAAACTCATCGGCTACAAGGAAGTCAAAGAATAAAAGCTCGTTATCCTACTTTTTTATAAACCCTGCCCCCAACGGCAGGGTTTTGTTTTTGCCCAGCCCCTCTCCCCGTATCTTTGTTTGAACTCTTTGATTCTAACCCCGAAAAATGATCACTATTTACCACAATCCCAACTGCGGCACCAGCACAAAAGCATTGGCTCTGTTAAATGAGAAAGGCATCCACCCAACCGTTCGAGACGTTGTGGAAGATCCCCTATCTAGCGAGGAACTATTTCATCTATTGGATTTGTTAGGCATGGACGCCATGGATTTGGTTCGCACGAATCATCCCGTTTGGATTGCAGAATTCAGCTCATTGGAGCTGGACGAGGAGGAAGAAATCGTATTGGCGCTGATCGACAACCCAGGAATGATGCAACGACCCATTGTGGTAAAGGATGGGCGCGCCATTCTGGCGCGCCCATCAGAAAAAGTCTTGGAAATTTTAGCGTAACTACTTCAAGCCACCTACCATCTCTTCTGGGCGAACCCAGGCATCGAATTGTTCACCGGTGACTAATCGCAACGCCAGGGCCGCTTCGCGTAAAGTAGTTCCCTCCTTGTGGGCTTTTTTGGCAATGGCTGCAGCGTTTTCATAGCCAATGTGCGGATTCAAAGCCGTCACCAACATCAAGGAATTCTCCATGTGCTGTTGAATGATCGCAACGTTGGGCACCATGCCTACAGCGCATTTGTCATTGAAAGAGCGACACACATCGCCGATAAGTCGAGCGCTTTGCAACACATTGGCGGCTATCAACGGCTTGAAGACATTCAATTCAAAATGTCCATTGGAACCGCCGATACCCACTGCTACATCGTTGCCCATTACGTGAGCCGCTACCATGGTCATGGCCTCTGGTTGGGTTGGATTTACTTTCCCGGGCATGATGCTGGATCCGGGTTCGTTGTCGGGTATAATGATTTCTCCAATTCCACTGCGCGGCCCACTGGAAAGCATGCGAATGTCATTGGCAATCTTCATCAAGGACACCGCCACCCGACGAAAAGCACCGGACAATTCCACCATAGCATCGTGTGCTGCCAGTGCTTCAAATTTGTTCGGAGCTGTCTGGAAAGGGCAACCCGTTAAATGAGCGATTTTTTCTGAAACCAGCACATCGTATCCTTTGGGAGTGTTCAATCCCGTACCGACAGCTGTTCCGCCCAATGCCAATTCGGCAACCATGTGCAAAGCGTTTTCAATGGCCCGCATTCCGTTGGTCAGTTGCTGAACATATCCACCCAATTCTTGGCCCAAGGTCAACGGTGTAGCATCCATAAAATGGGTGCGGCCTGTCTTTACAATGTGCTTGTACTCTTCCGATTTTTGAGCCAGCGTATCTCGCAGGATGCGCATACCGGGCAAAGTCACTTGTACGGTTTGTAGATAGGCCGCTATATGCATTGCCGTAGGAAACGTGTCATTGCTCGATTGAGACTTGTTGACATCGTCGTTGGGGTGCAAAATTTTGTGTGTATCCGTCAGAGAGCCCCCTTTCAACACGTGCGCGCGGTAGGCGATGACTTCATTGACGTTCATATTGCTCTGCGTACCCGAACCGGTTTGCCATATCACCAAAGGAAATTGATCGTCGTGCTGACCGGTTAGGATTTCATCGCACACCTCTGCGATCAGCGTTGCCTTTTGGGAGTCCAAAACACCCAGTTCCGCATTGGCTTGTGCGGCCGCTTTTTTTAAATAGGCAAAAGCATGTATTATTTCTATGGGCATGGAGCCCGACGGCCCAATCTGAAAATTGGTACGACTGCGTTCCGTTTGCGCTCCCCAATAGACCAAGGCGGGTACTTTCACCTCGCCCATGGTGTCTTTTTCTATGCGGTATTCCATAAACCAAAGGTACTCAAGGAGAGCGTAAAATGGTCACCGATCTGTGCAGAGTTCCTCCGCCGCCGCAGGCATCGGCCCAAGACCCACTATAGAAATACACCCCCTCTGCCAAAGGCCGATCACGAAACGTTCCTTCCCAGCAAAAGGCGGGATCTGAAGTCTGGAAAACCTTTTCTCCCCAGCGATCGTACACTATTAAGCTCCAACTCATCAGTCCATTTTGTCCTGCGGATGGTAGAGAAAAACAATCATTCACGCCATTCCCATCGGGAGTAAAGACATTGGGTAGTTTGATAGCAGAAGTGTCTACTGGAATCACGTTCACCGAAAGAAACGACGTATCGACCCGATGACACAGGGTATCCTCCGCCACCCACCACACCGTATAATTTCCCTGCGTCGGGACCGTCCATTGCACTTGCGGACCTGTCAACACCGGACCCGTCACACCAAAAGGATACCATCTGTACACCTGCGCTCCCTGTGCGGCGCCGCGCGCTCGGACCACGGGGGGCTGTGCACAGGCGTCTATTTCCAGGGTGGGAACCCCCATTAGAAAATCCGGAACAAAAGAGATATTCCAAGCGGTGGAATCCACTACACCGCAGACCGAATCCAACGCTTTCCATCGGACCGAAAAAACACCGGGGGATGAATATCCATGGGTCAAGGCATTGGACCATGCGCCGTAAAACGTGTGAACGCTGCCATCGCCCCATTGAAGGGTGAACAATCGATTGCCCACGGGAGCGCCTGCTGGATAATCTACCGAGAGAATTCGCAAAGTGTCGCACGGATCCCACGTTGCCAAGGGAAATCCAACACCGGGAAGGAAGGCAGAAACCACTACAGTGAAAAGAGCCGTGTCTGAGGTTTGGCACAACGTGTCTACGGCCACTACGCGCACGGTATAGGTACCGGGATTGGTGTAGAGATGGGTCAATCCACCCAGTGAGGTAACCGTCTGCGACTGCGCATCCCCCCAGAATACAGAAATCGATTGTGCATTGGAGACAAATCCTGTAAACGATACGGAATGAGGTGCACACCCTGAGAGAGGAAGAAGCGATGCGTGGATCTCTGCACGAGATGTTTCAAAAGCAATCTGCACAGCGGCAATGTTGCAGTTGGAACTTGCATTTACTGTGCTGTGCGCATTGGCTGGAAAGGTCGGGAAGGACGAATTTCCTCCACATCCAGCGCACACCGCTTGATGTATGATGCCTTCCGGACTAAAACGAGAGGTTCCCCCATCGACGTGTTCCAAGGAGCCCCCTCCGAAAAACGAAGCGTATTTGGCCGATTTTCCATCGGGCGCAAGGACAAGAAAGTAAAAATCACTGCCGTCTGTGGTGGAGTCCATGGCGTTGGGCGTGGTGACCAACCCCGTTGTGGACCCGTTGGTATTGACCAATCCGCCCCAACCCGAGAAGTAACTGTTTCCGCAATGGTCCATGGCTAAGGCTGTTGGAGAAACATCTTGCAGGATGCGCTGACCCTTGCCAAACACCATTTGCCGGTATACGGTGTCCAATTGAGATCCAATAATCCACAGAAATTGGCTAGAGCCTGCTTGACCCCACAGTCCTGAATCCAACGGCATGCTTCCGGCACCCAAGGAGTGCCCCATGATGACATTCGCTTGACTGGTTCCGACCGCCTGGTTCATTCCCTGGGCATCGGTTGCCACACTGTACACCCTATCCGAACCCATCGAACCCAGGTAAGATGTTTTTTCCCGGGCACCTGTGACGGCATGGATCAGAGAGCCAAACCCATCGGGCAAGGCGCCGAGTGGAGTGGGTTGTATTACATCGTTCCCCCTGGCTATGCCCGCGTTAAACGTGGTGCCTACCGCCATGACATGTGTAAAATCAGTGCTGCCCGTGTTTGCCTCAGAAAGACCATAGGCCATATCGGCATCGGTTCCGCCAAAAACAATGGACCATTCCAAGGAGGACAAATCGGGACTCAAGCGCAGCACCACAGCATTCAAAGTGCTGACAGGAGGAAGGGTATCTGCTGGTGTTCCCGTGGGCAACAAGGGTTGTTTTACTGGAAAATCAGCCGATCGGGTACAGGTGGCCACAAACACGGAACCTGCAGCGGGTAAGCCTGGAGAAACGCGGTCGTTGGTAATGACTTCTCCACGTCCCACATCCCCGTAGTTCAACGGATTGGCGTTGGGTGCGGTGCTCATGCCGTCGTTACCGGAACCGCCAATATAGGTTCCACCAACCCATTGACTCCCTGTTGAATCCAACCGCACAACGACCAAATCCGTCCCGTTATTGAAATATACACCGTCCCCATTCACCGGCGTTCCACCCCCAAAGGTGGTGTCGTAGGCGTTGGAAAGATGGGGGAAGTTGTTGGATCCGCTCGTTCCAAAAATGACCAAATCGCCATTGGGCGCCGTGACCAAGCTGTGGGGAGCCTCTCTATTGTTTCCTCCCAAAAAAGTGCTGCTTCTGTACCCGGTACCGGATTTATTCCATAGGGTCAGGGCCATATCGCACCCCCCACTGGCATAGGTTGTTTGAAATCCATTGTTGTGGGGATAGCCCGCACCAAAAACCACTCCCCCACTCCATGTTCGACCGTGGGCATCATACGTCGCCGTGTAACCAAAATTATCGGACGTGCCGCCGCTGAATGTGCTGAATACATAGTACGGGTCAATCAGGACAGAATCCGTCGAACGGAGTGCAGGTCCAGCGAGCGAAAAGCATCCCTCTTTGTCTTGTGCCCAACGCACAGGCTGGGATGCTACAGGGGCCGTTTCTCTCGCGATACTGCCCAAAACATGCAACAATATATCTCCATTGTCCGCTAATTCCACTTTATCCAATCCCTCCCAACGCGTTTGGATTTGTTTTGCCGCCGCCCCGTGAGCACAGTGATAGGTGGACTTCAAACTTCCCTGATGCACTTGAAAATGCACATCTACTCCTGGATACAACTGCCGTATCCAAAAGGAGGATCCCACGGGCACTTTGGATCGCCAATCGGATTCCCTTCCCAGATAAAAGTTTTGAAAAGACCCCGATTCTCTGTCTGATAATTCCGGGATTGCCTCTGGGCTAGCACCTAAAAAATGCTGCCGAATAGCGTACCGACGGGGTTGCTGATCTTCGCCCAACGGCTCGATGGATTCCGGCACGGAAAAAACAAAAGCAATGGATTGTTTTTCAAGGTAAACTGCGACCTCTGGCAAAACCAAACGAGCCACTTCGGGGGATTGCCACTGGCCCTGTTGAGGAACAAACAACGGTACGGGCTTTTCCATGGACAGGATGCGTTGCGCCGTCACAGGCGAAATCCAAAGGCAAGCGAGCAAAAAAAGGATCGTCTTCGGGCGCATGCCCGAAAGGTACTCTTTACAATTCCAAATCGTCTAATTCTTGAGCCGCCGACCCGTCTGACATGAGGTACGCCTTGAGGAAAGCGTCAATTTCTCCGTCAAGCACTCTGTCGGGATCGGTAGAATCCATTCCAGTACGGACATCTTTTACCAATTTGTACGGGTGCAGTACATAATTCCGGATCTGAGATCCCCACTCGATTTTCTTTTTCCCCGATTCTATTTCAGCCCTCTTGGCATTGCGCGCCTCGATTTCCATCTCGTACAGACGCGATTTTAAAAGCTGTATGGCTTTTTCTTTGTTTTGCAATTGAGACCGCGTCTCCGTGTTTTCAATGACAATCCCCGATGGTTTGTGCCGTAAACGGACACCCGTCTCCACTTTGTTGACGTTTTGCCCTCCTGCTCCGGAAGAACGGAAAGTATCCCAGTCTATTTCCCCTAAATTCACTTGTATATCGATGGTATCGTCCACTAGTGGGAATACATACACGCTGACAAAAGAGGTGTGTCGCTTGGCATTGGAATCAAAAGGAGAGATGCGCACCAGTCTATGTACGCCGTTTTCACCCTTCAAATAACCGAAGACATACTCTCCGTCTATTTCCAACGTCACCGTTTTCACTCCCGCAACGTCTCCTTCTTGAAAATTCAATTCGCGCACCTTGTGTCCGTTGCGCTCTGCCCATCGCATATACATGCGCATGAGCATCCCGGCCCAATCACAGCTTTCTGTGCCACCTGCCCCGGCTGTTATTTGCAGAACAGCGCTGAGTTTATCCTCTTCCCCAGACAACATATTTCTAAACTCCATGTTGCCTAACGACGAGTCCGCTTCGGCATACATCGCATCGACTTCACCTTCCTCTAATTCCCCTTCTTTAAAAAATTCTAACGACAATTCCAACTCTTCGCATTGCGTTTTGATTGCTTTGAATCCATCGACCCAGTATTTGAGCTCACGGATTTTTTTCATGGTGACTTCCGCTTTTTTGGAATCGTTCCAAAACGAAGGATCGCCCGTTTTCTCCTCTTCGTTGGCTAAAGAGATGCGTTTTTCTCCCAAACGCAAATAGCCTTCTAAGTACTTCAATCGTTCAAATATCTCGCGTACGCGTTCTGTAGTCACCATAGGGCTGCAAAAATACGGCGATTTAGTACTTTGGCACTATGAAAACACTCTTGTATTTTGCCGATTTTCGTTCCGATACCGTTACGCGCCCCTCTGAAGGCATGCGCAAAGCGATGTTCTCTGCACCCGTTGGCGACGATGTCTTGGGCGATGATCCCACGGTGCTGCGATTAGAAGCCATGACCGCTGAACTTTTCGGCAAAGAGGCCGCCGTTTTTTGTCCAAGTGGCACCATGACCAATCAAATTGCCATCAACGTGCACACCAAACCAGGAGACGAACTGATCTGTTCTCCCTTGGCCCATATTTACAATTACGAGGGGGGCGGCGTGGCTTTCAACAGCGGTGTTCAAGTGCGCGTTACCGGTGATGCCTATGGTAGAGTAACTCCTGCAGGGATTGCCGAGTTGATTCAGTCCCCAACGAATGTCCATTCTGCGCCCACCCGATTGGTGGTGATGGAAAACACGAGCAACAAAGGCGGGGGAACTTGCTTGGGCTTGCCTCTGCTAACAGCGGTTGGAGCCGTAGCGCGAGAACACCACTTGGCTTATCACTTGGACGGCGCTCGATTGTGGAACGCATTGCAAAAAGACAACGAATCCACCGAATCCTATGGGAAATTATTCGACACGCTCTCTGTCTGCTTGAGCAAAGGGTTGGGCTGTCCCGTAGGGTCTTTGGTAGTGGGCGATTCGGCTTTTGGGCAGGAGGCTCGTCGAATTCGCAAACGTTTTGGCGGAGGAATGCGTCAATCGGGCCTGTTGGCCGCAGCTGGGATCTATGCCCTGGAAAACAATCGACAACATCTCCAGGAAGACCACGACAAAATCCAAGAAATGGATCACTGGTTGTCCTCCTTTTCCTGGGTTGCCGAAAGAAAACCTGTGGAAACCAACATCGTCATTTTTGCACTGGGCGAAAACCACAACGCGCAGCAGTTTCAGTCGTTTATGACCGAACAGGGAATTGGAGTGGCAGCTATGGACTCACGCTGGTTACGCCTGGTAACCCACCGGGATATTCAACAAGCGCAAATGGATGTTTTGCACAAGGCGTTGCATGCCTACCATCTTTCCTTCGGCGCCCTTTGACCTCATTCGTTTTCGTTTTCCACTTGTATTACCCGCATCCACGATTTTTCAAAACCCTTGGTCTGAATCGCTACCGCCGTTTTTTGCCAACGCAATTTTTGTGACAGTTTTTTAAATTCTTCCCATTTTTTCAGCACGAGTTGTGTGGCTTTTTGGGCGTATTCTTCTTCGTCCAAAGAGGCTAGTGCTCTTTCCATCAAAAGCCCGGTGACCCCTTTGTGCAAAAGCCCTTGTTGGATTTTGTTTTTACCCCAACCGCACGAACGAAATTTCCCGCCCGCGTAGGCCTGGGCAAACCGATCTTCATTGACCCATTTTTCTGCAATGGCTTTCGATAATAGTTCATCGGCTGCCGCTCCGTGCATTCCCAATTCAAACAATTTTCTTTTTACTTCTTGTTGACACCGCTCCTGGTAGGCGCAATACCGCTCGATAGCCACTGCTGCATCTTCTAATGTGTAGATTTTCCTTGTCTGAAATGCCATGGTGCAAAGAAACAAAAAAGGCGGCCTTGCGGCCGCCTTCATCCATTTATCAACGGATCAACACAAAAAATGTTTACTGAAACTTATACTCGAGCATCTTGAAAGAATCGCGAGCAACCACTTCCAAGGACACTTTGTGTTTTCGCTGCCATTGGTGCCGAATACTTTTCCAAAAGAATCCTTTGGTTAGGTATGCGTGCAAAAAAGGATGCACATGGAGTGTGCACTGACGCTTTCCTTGACCCGTCATTTCCTCCAAGGCCTGCTCCATCTTTTCAATGAGCAAAATGGGAGCATCTACCAATGCATCGGGATTCTCTTCTTGGGTTTCGATGGCTTTTTCAGGCCGAACACGCTGCCGTGTTATCTCTACCAAGCCAAAGCGTGAGGGCGGGAGGATTTTGTGCTTCGCACGGTCCAACGCCATTACTTCTTTCACTTTATCGAACAAGGCCTTTCGGTGCTCGTTCTTGTGCATGTCAATGAAATCAATCACGATGATGCCACCCATATCGCGCAACCGCAATTGCCGTGCAATTTCTTCAGCAGCCATAAGGTTGACAGCCAAAGCGCCTTCCTCTTGACTTTCGCCCATGGATCCGCGATTCCCGCTGTTTACATCGATGACGTGCAGTGCCTCGGTATGTTCAATGATCAAATAAGCGCCTTTCTGCATCGTTACCGTGCGACCAAAGGACGTTTTTACCTGACGATCCACATTGAATTGCTGGAAAATAGGCGCTGGACCCGAGTAGAACTTCACAATATCCACCTTATCCGGCGCAATATCTGCTATGTATGCTCTTATTTCAGCGGCCAAATCTTCACTGTCTACATGAATCTTTTCAAAAGACTCATTGAATACATCGCGTAAAAAGGCAGATGCCCTGTCCACCTCACGCAACACGCGTTGACCAGTCTTTGCCTGGCGCAACTGTCGATGCAGAGTTTTCCATTTGGACAATAACCCTTCGAGGTCCGCCATCAATTCCACTTCGGTTTTATTTTCCGCAACTGTGCGGACAATCAACCCAAAGCCTTTGGGGCGAACGCTCTCGGCGAGCCGACGCAATCGCTCTTTTTCCTTGCGCTCACGAATCTTTTGAGAAACGCTGACGCGGTCAGAAAACGGAACCAGTACCATAAACCGTCCGGCCAATGAAATTTCTGATGAAATTCGTGGGCCTTTGGTGGAGATTGGTTCTTTGATAATCTGAACCAGGATATCTTGACCGCTTTTGATTGCCTCCTCCATTTGACCGTCTTTCGGGATCAATGGTTGTCCTGAAAAATCCATTGCCATTGCTGACTGTTTTCCAAGAGCTACTTTTTTGACAAAACTCTGCCAAGTAGCCAATTGTGGACCCAAATCGTGGTAGTGCAGAAAGGCATCTTTGGAATGGCCTACATCTACAAAAGCCGCATTGAGTCCGGCTGCAATCTTTTTAACACGTCCCAGATAAATGTCGCCAACAGAAAATCGATCATCGCCTTTTTCGGCTACGAGTTCTACTAAGCGACCCTCCTGAAGAAGAGCAATTTCCGCGTCCGACTCCCGTGTCTGAATAACAAGTTCGGTACGCATCCTTCCTTAGCGTTTTTTATGACGGTTCTTACGAAGGCGTTTTTTGCGCTTGTGTGTCGCCATCTTATGGCGTTTTCTTTTTTTTCCGCTTGGCATAGCTGTGCGTATTTTAAGTGGTTAAACCTCAGTGGGTGTGGTTGGAATCTGCTTCAGTCAAAACGGCTTTTAACTGATCCAGTCCTTCCGCTTGCGGGTTGTTCTTTTCAAATTGCTCCACAACAAAGTGGGCACTGTCGTGCTGTCCTAGCTGCAAGTAAGCCAAGACTAGTTTTTCGGCGGCTGGAGAGTACGCCGGATCAATTTTTAATACGTGTCGGAAACGAGAAACCGCTTTGTCTATTTGACCTGACATCATGGAAAACTCACCCAACCATAGGTTTGCTCCACGATGATTTGGGTCTTCGGCAATCACTTCGCGTAACAAAGTGATGGCTTCCATAGGATTGGAAGTGCCGGATTGAATCAAAGCCACCGCTTGTTCTACTTTTTGATCCAACGGAGATGCGGCCGCAGGAGCAGGTGCCTCGGTTGTCCGTGGTGCCATCCATAGCAAAACAACGGCAACCAGAGCCAATACAACTCCGATGAGGATTTTTTTCTGTGACCGATTCAACATATTCTTACTTTTTTACTACCACTTTCGCCTTGATAGCCTCACCAAAAGTCTTGGCGGGCTTAAAGGAAGGAATGTAGTGAGCCGGGATAACCAAGGTTGTGTTCTTGGAGATATTGCGGCCTGTTTTCTCGGCGCGTTGCTTCAACACAAAGCTACCAAAACCGCGGAGATACACGTTTTCACCGCTCTCCATGCTGGCTTTTACTTCGCGCATCACGCCTTCTACAACTGCTTGAACATCTGCTTTTTCCATGCCTGTTCTTTCGGCTATACGGGAAACGATGTCGGCTTTTGTCATGAGTGAAACTATTTAAGGTTATATGTGTTTAAGGACGTTAAATTTGAGGGCGCAAAGTTAACTAAAATTACTGAAGAAACAAAGATTTGGAATCATTTTCGCCACTCCTACTTCGCTGGTTCACAGACGCGCAACGCGAATTGCCCTGGCGGATGGACCGCAATCCCTATGCCATTTTTTTGAGCGAGGTTATTTTACAACAGACTAGAGTTGCCCAAGGCAATGCCTATTTTGTTAAATTCCTAGAAAAATACCCCACCGTGGAGGATCTGGCTGCGGCTCCGCTGGATAGCGTTTTAGCCCTTTGGAGTGGATTGGGCTATTACAATCGAGCTCGAAATCTCCACCGTGCCGCACAGCATATCACGCAAAATTGGGGCGGTCACTGGAGGGAAGATGTCGCCGATTGGATGCAGCTGCCGGGAGTGGGGCCCTATACTGCAGGGGCCGTATGTTCTATTGCTTTTGATACACAAGCCATAGCGGTAGACGGCAACGTAGAGCGGGTGTTGTCACGCATCTTTCACGTAACACATACGGTAGGCACAGCCGAAGCTCAGCGCGCTTTTAACGCTGCGGCATGGGCAATTTTACCCCCAAAACGGACCGGGCAACACAATCAGGCATTGATGGAGTTGGGCTCGTTGATTTGCACTCCCAGACAACCCAAGTGTGCAGAATGCCCGGTAGCCTCCTTGTGTGCCGTTTCGTTTCAGCCCAACGCGGCAGAAGCTTTGCCGGTAAAGAAAAAAAATGCACCGGTGAAAGAAGTAATCCTGGAATGGGCACTGTATTCTATACTAGGCCACGTGGCTCTTCGGAAAAGAACGGAGAAGGGCATCTGGCAGGGATTGTACGAACCGCCCTCCCGAGAAGCGTGGGAAACGGACATTTCATGGACGGGCCCAAATACATTTTCCCATGCGCTCAGCCATAGAAAATTGTTTATTTCCTTGTACTGGGCTAGAAACATCGGCGGCGCAAATCACCTCCCTCCTCCACCGGAAGGATGCCAATGGATACCGTTAGACAAACGGGATGAATTTGGACTTCCCGCTCCGCTTTCCAAAGCTATTTTGAAAAAAATGATATATTTGATGCATTAACCTTGACCCTTTACTACTAACGACAGATATACATGGCCGGTACACTCAATAAAGTGATGCTCATTGGAAATTTAGGCAAAGATCCAGAGGTTCGCACCTTTGAAAACGGAGGCATGCTGGTTCGCTTTCCTGTAGCCACTACAGAAACCTATACGAACAGGGAGGGCGAAAAGAAAGAGTCGACAGAATGGCATACCATCATTGTTCGCTCACCGCGTCTCGGCGAGGTCTGCGAACGGCATTTGCACAAAGGCGATAAAGTATACATTGAAGGCAAAATTCGATCTCGTCAATGGACTGACGAAGCGGGCCAAACGCGTTACACGGTAGAAATTGCTGCCGATAGCATGACCATGCTCGGGCCAAACCCTATGCGCCACAACGGTTCAGAACCATCGCGCCCTGGAAACAATGATGAGTACGCAGACGATTTATAATCGTTTTCGCTGTTGAACCAATCCCTCCATTTTGGACCCTGACCCCTCCCCTCTCCCTTATTTTTTGGATTTTGATCCAGCCATTGTAGCCCCGCTTGTTTTGTTGGGAATCTTGTTGATAGGTTCTGCTTTTGCATCGGCTTCTGAAGTCGCTTTCTTTTCTTTGGATCCCACAGAGCGGGAAAAATTAAAAGAGAGCCGACACCCAGGCGATGTACGCGCCGTTGGACTATTGAAACACGCAGAAAAACTGTTGGCCACCCTACTGGTTGTCAATAACGCGTTCAATTTATCCATTGTGCTGTTGGGCACGTGGATTGGACAACAGGTGTTTGACTTTTCCGCACACCCCGGACTCCTTCTCGTCGTAGATGTTATCGGCCTCACAACCATCATTTTGATTTTTGGGGAAATCCTGCCCAAGAGTTACGCCGCTACCCGACCTGCGGCAGTGGTGCGGAAAATGTCCTTGTCCGTTTCCATGGTCAGCACCGCTTTGACTCCCTTGTCTCGATGGCTCATTGCTGCTGGAAAAACCTTTGGCGAGCCAAAAAATGCGCGGGGATTATCCGTAGATGATTTGGAAAATGCCCTGGACATCACAACGCGCGGACTGCCCACTGACTCGGATGAAAATCAATTGCTCCGAGGCATCGTTCGATTCGGTGGCGTCTCAGTGAAGCAAATCATGGCACAACGACCCAGTATCGTCGCTTTGTCCCACACTTCTTCGTTTTCAACCGTCATGCAACTCATCATAGACAATGGATACTCGCGCGTACCTGTTTTCAAAGAGACGCTGGATCATGTCGTGGGCATCTTGCACACGAAAGATTTGCTGCCTTATTTGGGGGCGAAAGATTCATTTGAATGGCAGGAATTGTTGCGAAAGCCACTGTTTGTTCCAGAATCGATGAAAATCGATGACTTATTGCGGGATTTTCAAAATCAAAAAATGCACATGGCCTTGGTGGTGGATGAATACGGAGGAACCTCTGGATTGGTGACTTTGGAAGACGTGATGGAGGAAATTGTCGGGGAGATTGCCGATGAATTCGACGAGGAAGAAGTAGTCTATTCTCGGGTGGATGATCAAACGTGCATTTTTGAAGCCCGCACCCCATTGAACGACGTGTTGCGCATTCTGGACTTGGACGCGAATGCGATAGATGAATGGCGAGGTGAGGCAGATGCTTTGGCGGGTTTGGTGCTTAATTCCACCGAAGGACTCCCCAGGAAAGGGCATATTTGCTTTGTCGGCCCTCTCAAAATGACCGTTGAAGCGGTAGATAAGCGCAGGATTGTCCGCGTGAAAGTGCAACTCCTTTCGGAAGAGTGAAAAACAAATTCTATACTTTCTTAGCCATTGGATTGACCCTATTGGCCCTGGGTATTTGGTGGTGGTCCATTCAACCACAAACACTCCACACGCCCAAACCCAAAGGATATTTCGCCATTCGCTTACCAGAAAAAAAATATTCTTTGCTCGGCGACGACGCAAGACTACCCTACACTTTTGCACTCAACACATCGGCCCGATGGGAAAAAATCAACGAAGAAGGATGGATCACGATACACTATCCTTCCCTTCGAGCAGAAATCCAGTTAACCTATAAAAAAGTAGACGGCCATTTGCCGGGCTTACTGAACGATGCCCATACACTGGCGTACAAACATGCCGTGGTGGCCCAGGGCATTCGAGAGCAATTGTACAGCCATCCGGAGAATAGGGTTTTTGGTGTTCTCTATTCTCTTCAAGGCGAGGCGGCTACACCCGCTCAGTTTTACGCAACAGACAGCTCGCGCCATTTTATACGCGGTGCGGTTTATGTTTTTGCTCAACCCAACGCAGATTCTTTAGCGCCTGTGAATACTTTCTTACAAGAAGAGCTCATTCACCTGATGGAGTCGTTGGAGTGGCGCGGTAAATGAGAAGAGATTTTACACCGCCATCTACAGCCCACACAAGAGCTAAAGCGCTCAATAACAAGTGAATCGGCTGTAAAAAGACAGGCATTCCTCCGTAAAACAGGACGACACCCACCAAGGTCTCCAAGAGCAATACGGCGAGAATCTTCACCGATTGAGTGTGCACATCGCCCGCCCCTTTGGTTTGCGAAAATATCCAATAGGCCAATGCCAAGACGAGCAAGGAGGCAGATCGATGGATGTATACAAAAACGCCAGCATCCTGAATGGAAAAGTGAGGAGACGCGCGGTGTGCATCTACCCATTCGCGTACTTGGGTACCCAACACCATTTGCAGAAGAAGCAGTGCGGTAAAGAGCCCAAATCCAAAGGCCACTCGACGGTATTTCTCTCCGTGAATGCTCCCTTCCCGCGTTGTCAACCGTTCTTCCCTTTCAAAGGAAACGCTCCGATGAACCGCGGTGAACACGATAAGAAGCCCCAAAGCTCCGATCATATGGTAGGTAATGTGATGCGGTACCAAATGGCCGTCTACGACTACTTTTCCTAGCCAGGCTTCAAATAGAAGCAACAACAAGCCCAAAGTCATGGAAAGGGCCCAACGTGGGTGCGTTTTGGCGCGTCGTAAAGACCAAAGAAAGGCAAGCAAGACAGGAACTCCCAGCAAAGCACCAGACAGTCGATTGATGAATTCTATCCAGGTATGGGTGGCATTGAACTCCGCGTAATCGTGTTGGGTGTATTTCTCCCACGCCAGTGAACTAAAAATGAAAGGAGACTTGTGGTCTTCTTTGGCCGACCACAGGGCCCCCTCAAATAGAACCATTTGATTTTTTGCGTACTCTTTACCCGCCGACCAATACACCTGTTCCGGCGAAGTGGGAGGAATGGTCAACCCATAGCAACGGGGCCAGTCCGGACATCCCATTCCCGAGCCGGTCATTCGGACAATACTGCCCGCCAAAATGACCAACAAACTGAGAGCAATCGAGGCGCGAAGGAAAAAACGAAGCGATTTGCTCCACGCATAAGAAGAATTCAATGCCATGCTTCAAAGGTATGCTACCTTTGCGGCTTCATGAAACAAACCACACCCATCGCTTGGGGCATCTTCTTCCTCTTGGTCTCTGTTTGGGGCTCATCGTTTATCCTGATGAAGCGAGGAATCGAAACATTCACGCCGGATCAGGTAGGGGCGCTCCGTATTGCCATCGCCCTGTTGTTTACGCTCCTGTACGGAGCTAAACATTTGTTGCGTTTTCCGTGGAAAGACGGATGGTCACTTTTGGTGGTGGGATTACTAGGCAATGGGATTCCGTATATTTTACTACCGATGGCGGTGGCTCACATTCCTTCGGGTGTAGTAGGAATTACCAATGCCCTGACCCCTTTGTTTACCCTGTTGGTTGGTCTTCTGTTTTTTCAACGCAGTCTGAGACGCATGCAAGCCATCGGCGTTCTGGTCGGTTTCTTGGGAGCTGTTTTGTTGATCAATCCGTTGAGTGAAACGGCAGAAGGCTCCCTCCTTGACGCCTGGCCTTATTTGCTGATGGCGGCAGTAAGCACCTTGTGTTATGGCATCTCTGTCAATTTCATTGGACACAAATTGTCACACATGGGCCCCATTCCTATGACTATGTGGGCGTTTGTCATTGCTGGCGTGCCTGCTATAGGGTGGTTAGCGGCAACCGATTTTACGCAACGTCTAACAACTCTTCCCGGAGCATGGGAGAGCTTTGCTTTTGTTGCCTTCATGGGTATAGTCGGCACTTCGGTGGCGATCACACTGTTCAATCACTTAATCAACCTTACCAGTCCCCTTTTTGCCACCAGTACAACGTATGTCGTACCTGTGGTGGCACTTTTGTGGGGACTGATGGACGGTGAAGAGTTGGGATTGCACCACGCTTTTGGACTTTTAACCATTCTCCTAGGCGTTTTCTTGGTCAACAAAAAACCCCGTCAGGCTTCGCCTGACGGGGTTTAGCCCTCTCCTTTAAAATCCGTAGATTATTTAAAGAAGGAATCCGCTACACCGCTATTGACAAGGATTTCGTTGGTGTTTACTTCCAAAACCATTCCCGGACCAATAGGCAGCTTGGTCACATACGGAAACAAAATACCTCCCACCGAACGGTAATCAGAAAAATCGATATTCACGACCATCTCTCCCTGCGGCCCTTGCTGGGTAGAACTGGTCCGAACACGCAAACCGGTAGCGATATCAAAATAATGAGACTCGCTTGATTTTCCGTGGGTGACCAAAAGGACTGTGCATATTTTTCCTTCCACAACACTCATTTGCGGCTCCAAGGCTAGAGCAAACGGTGCCGATTTCCAGGACAACTCGGGAAACATCACGGCATCGGAACGCATTTCTTCCAGTTGATCATCGGTCAAGGGTTGGTTCTTCCCATTGGCTATTAGCCGTCCCTTTTTTCCATCGAAAAAGCTTTCTTGCTTGCCCATAGGGCTGGATTGCATCTCGTGGTGCTTATTGGGCGCTTTGTGCACCTCCTTGAACTGCAAAGTGATTCCTTGAATCGTAGCGCTTTGCGATAGGGTCAAATCCTTTGCTCCCACCAATGCTTTCATGCCTCCAATGGCCTCAATGTACTGATCCACGACCGTTGCGGCAGTCATTCCTTCCGGAACAGGCATGCTGGGCCGTTCTGTTTTGTTGGCTTCCAAATCATAATACTGTACCGAAGCGATGCGTTCCAACGAAGCGCCCACTTGAGTGGCCTTGCCGACAATCGAAATGAGCATCCGATCCGTTTCGATGTATTTATTGGCCACGCGGCGAACATCTTCAGAAGTAACTGCTGCTAAACGGGTCAAATATTGATTGTAATAATCGGGGGACAACTGGTAGCGAAGCGTATTCAATGCAAAATTGGCTACCGTTCCTGGACTTTCCAACGAACGACCAAAAGCGCCTGCTAGGCTTTGTTTTGCGTTTTGCAAATCCGTTTCGGATACGAGCTCTGTGCGGATGCGATGTAACTCAAACAAGAATTGATCGACTGCAGAATCCGTCACAGCATTCCGCACTTCGCCGCTGGCTTCCCACTGTCCCACATATTTATCCAATGCAAACGAGGAATAAGCTCCGTACGTGTAGGCTTTGTCCTCCCTTAGATTCAAGAAGAGTCTACCGGAAGAGCCTCCGCCCAAAATCTCGTTCATCACGCGCAAAGCTTCCACATCGGCGTCGCCTGTTTTCACTTGAATGGTATTGGCCAATTGGATATTGGACTGAACGGATGCATCGCGGTTTACAAAAGCAATGGCTGTCTTCTCTGGCTTAGCGGGCATAGGGAACTTCTCTTTTGGGGCTGTTCCCGGCGTCCAAGTCCCAAAAGCTGCATCAGCCCATTTCTTTACTTCTTTGGGTTTGCAATCACCCACGACAAGCAAAACAGTACTGCCCGGCTTCCAATAGGTAGAGTACATCGTTTTGCAGTCCTCCAAGGAAGCCTTGCTCAGCGAGGCTTCTGTCACCATCTCCCCTTTGGGATGATCTTTTCCGAACAACAAAGCATTGGATACTTTCGTCTGAATAGCAGACGGATCATCCTTTTCTGACTTCAAACTAGAAAACGACTTCTCTTTCAATTTATCAAATGCCTCCTGTGAAAACAGGGGATGCAAGGCCACATCGGAAAGTAAGTCGAACAATTGCACTCCGTACTTGCTGAGTCCAGAGATTTGAATACCAAAGGCCCCCGTGTTCAATCGAGCGCCAATGAAATCTACTTCTTCGTCCAAGACGGACTTGGACCTTTGGGTGGTGCCTTCAGAAAGCATTTCGCCCATAATTTGTCCAAATCCCGCCTTGTCTCCTTCCAAAACACCGTAGTTTTCAACATTCAGCGAAATATTCAGGCGCGGTAATTTGTGGTTTTCAACCACCACCAAAGTGAGACCGTTTTTGAGTGTAAACTTTTGGTATGCGGCAATTACCGGTACGCTAGGCGCTGCGGCTTGTGGTCTAACACTGCGGTCAAGCGGTTGAGCTTGTGTTCCTACAGCCAGTGTAGTGATCAGCAATAGGGTCAATAAATGTTTCATTATTCTACGATGGAATTAGCAGCGGATTTTGGCAAGTAATGCAAAACCACACGGTTAGTAGGTTGTAAGTAGGTTTGAGCTACCCGACGAATGTCTTCACGGGTCACTTTTCTGTAACGCTCAATTTCTGTATTGATCAAATTGGCGTCCCCATAGTACACATGGTAGTTCGCCAAACTCTCCGCGATGCCGGAAACAGATCCGTTTTGGCTGATGAAATCAGCCTCCACTTTATTGACCAACTTGGTGAACTCTTTCTCTGTCAGCAATTCCGATTGCAGCAAGGCAATCTCCTCTTCTATCGTTTGGAGAAGCATTCCTGTTGTTTTTTCTCCGTTGGCTAAAGCCAGGGTAATGAACACTCCAGACTGCTCCAGTGCAAACGGAAAAGCGGCCACTTGCAGGGCACTTCGGTCTACATCCACCATCCGTTTGTACAATCGAGAAGAGGGACCATCGCTCAAAGCCGAGGTCAGCATAGACAAAGCATACGCATCGGCACTTGTTTGACCTGGCATGCGATAACCGGCAAAAACGGCGGGAATTTGAATGTTGTCGTAGACCGTGTCCTCTATTTCCTTAGACAAGGGAGGTTCTACAACGGTGGGTTGCACAATGGCTGGACCTCTGGGAACGTCAGAAAAATACTTGGCAATCCACTCCTTGGTTTGCGTTGGATCGAAATCACCGGCGATACTCAAAGTAGCATTGTTGGGAACATAAAATTTCTGGAAGAAATCCATGAATTCGCTCAATTGGGCCGCATTCAAATCCTCCATGGAACCAATAGGTACCCAGTTGTACGGATGCGTTGTATAGGCGCGTTTGAACATTTCTGGTATGAACGTAGCGTATGGCTGATTGTCCACACGCAGACGCTTCTCTTCTTTCACTACTTGACGCTGCGTTTCCACGCCGTTAATATCGATTTTTGGATGCAGCATGCGCTCGGATTCCATCCAAAGCCCCAATTCCAATTGATTGGACGGCAGTATTTCGTAATAAAACGTTCTGTCTTGGCTGGTGTTGGCATTCAGCGTGCCTCCATTGGACTGCACTAATTTCATGTACTCTCCCCGGCCGATATTTTCTGACCCTTCAAAGAGTAAATGCTCAAAAAAATGAGCAAACCCTGTGCGTCCTACGCTTTCGTTTTTGGACCCCACATGGTACAATACGGAAACGGCCACAATAGGGGTGGATTTGTCCTGGTGAAGAATAACGTGTAGCCCATTCGGCAGGTCGTATTCATCGTAGGCAATGTGCGTCCCCTGGGCCCAAACAGAAGAAAGACTGAGAGCCACTGCGCCCACGGCAAGTAGTTTGTTCATAGAGTGATATTTTTATTGAGTAAAACGACGCATCAAAAAGTACGCCGCGTCGAATTTACGGCATAAAAATGTTTCCAAAGCACACCGGGCTTTGTTGTATTCAAAAACATTCGTTACATTTGCAGCCCTTAAAGAATCTCACCATGTACGCGATTGTAGAAATAGCAGGGCTTCAGTACAAAGTACAAAAAGACCAACGTGTCTACGTTAACCGCTTGTCTGGCGAAGAAGGATCGACCCTTTTATTGGATCGTGTTCTTTTGACAGACGACAACGGCAACGTAACCGTAGGCGCCCCAGTTATCGAAGGTGTTGGCGTAGAGGCCCAAATCCTCGCACACCTGAAAGGCGATAAAGTCATCGTCTTCAAAAAGAAACGCCGCAAAGGATATGCCGTGAAAAACGGACATCGTCAATTCCTCACACAAATTGTGATTACGGGAATCGGCGCTGCATCTGAAGCACCCAAGAAAAAAACAACCAAAAAAGCTGCTCCTAAGGCCGAGGCCGCAGAAGCAATAGCTGAATAATTTAATTCCTACGCAGGAAAATGGCACACAAGAAAGGCGTCGGTAGTTCTAAGAACGGACGCGAATCCCACAGCAAGCGACTGGGCATCAAGATTTACGGTGGTCAGCCCGCTATCGCAGGCAATATTATTGTTCGTCAACGGGGCACCAAGCACCACCCAGGAGAAAATGTGGGTATTGGCAAGGACCACACGTTGTATGCATTGATTGACGGCATGGTTGTATTCCGCAAGAAAGCAGAAGACAAGTCGTTTGTTTCGGTACAGCCTTTCGAAGCCTAACCGAGAATTCTTTTATGAATTTACACCCCCTGTGGACTCGGTCTCAGGGGGTTTTTTAGTTTTGTATTGTTATGTTGCACATCCCTACACTCAGAAACCAACCGGAAGTGGCCATCGAGGCCCTCAATAAAAGGAACTTGCCCGGAAAATCCCTTGTGGATCAGATCCTTTCCTTGGATGATGCACGCCGTCAAGCGCAAGTCCGTTTGGACGAATGCCTGGCAGAAGGCAACCGCATCGCCAAAGAAGTAGGCGAACTTTTTAAAGCGGGACAACCCCAAGCCGCAGAGAAAGCAAAAATCCGTTCTGTAGAATGCAAGGAGCAATCCAAGGAATGGGAAGATTCTCTTCGGCAAGCAGAGGACGCTGTGTATCAATTGCTGGTATCTGTTCCCAACACACCGCACACGTCCGTCCCCGCAGGGCGTACCCCAGAAGATAACGAAGTCATCAAGAGCCATGGCATCCTTCCAACTTTTGGTTTTTCGGCTCTTCCTCATTGGGAGCTCGCCAGCCAACACAAGTTGATTGACTTTGAACTCGGCGTAAAAATAACAGGCGCAGGATTTCCCGTTTATTTTGGAAAAGGTGCCCGATTGCAGCGAGCTCTTATTCAATTTTTCTTGGATCAAAATACAAGTGCGGGCTATACAGAGGTGCAACCGCCTCATTTTGTCAACGAAGCATCTGGTTTTGGGACCGGTCAATTGCCCGACAAAGAAGGCCAAATGTACCACGCGGTCGCAGACAATTTGTTCGCCATCCCTACCGCCGAAGTTCCTGTGACCAACTTGTTTCGGGATGAAATTGTGGAAGAATCCTCTTTGCCAATAAAATACACCGCGTACACACCGTGTTTTCGTAGGGAGGCCGGTTCCTACGGAAAAGACGTTCGAGGTCTGAATCGTTTGCATCAATTCGACAAAGTAGAAATTGTGTGTGTGGAAAAGCCCGAAAACTCATACCAACAATTGGAAGACATGGTGCAACACGTGGCGAAACTATTGGAAGCGTTGGAGTTGCCTTACCGCATCCTACGGCTTTGCGGGGGAGATATGGGATTCACCTCCGCGCTTACCTATGACTTTGAAGTTTATTCCGCTGGACAAGAACGGTGGTTAGAGGTGAGTTCCGTGAGTAATTTCGAAACGTATCAAAGCAATCGATTGAAATTGCGGTACCGCTCAGAATCGGACAGAAAACTCATTCAGTTAGCCCACACCTTAAACGGCAGTTCTCTCGCATTGCCCCGTGTGGTTGCAGCGCTTCTTGAGAATCATCAGCAGGCTGACGGTCGTATTCAGATTCCAAAAGCATTGGTTCCCTACACGGGATTTAGTCATATTTAAGGTTACATTCGACGTATGTTCCGGTTTTTGTTAATGACTCTTTGTTTTCTTTCGCTCGCGTCTTGTAGTCAACGCTCTTCCGTAGAAAAGGAAACCCGCGCTTTGAAAGAAACCATGGAAAGTCTCCGCGATAGTTTATCCGATGTAGATAGCCTGTCTGTTGTGCGAATGCAGACCGTTTTATCTCGTCATTTGGATACGATGAATAGCCGCGCCTTTGATAGTGCCAGAAGGGATATTTACATCTACGAAGGAACCGCATTGGACAGAACGGCGAAAGGATTGAAAAAATTTCAAATGGGCCTTTCCTTTTGGAAAACCTCTTTGGCGCAAGCCGAGGTTCGGCTGGGCCGCTTAGCCAACGATATACACACCCACTATGTGGACACAACGCAAGCAAGTAAATATTTGCAGGACGAAAAGGGCCTTCTCTTGCCGCTGATGGATCAAGCCCGCACCAAGTTGAGCATCGTGCGGTATGCGGAGGACAACACAGATAGCCTGGACGCTCGCATGCGGTCGATTTGGAAGGAATGGAAGAAATAAAAAAACTTCTGCACCTGTGCTGCGGGCTGTTTCTTTTCTTTGGTGGTACTGCCTGGGCACAACCACAGGATAGCTCTTTGCAAAAATGGGTTGCGGCGTATTCTCAGCAGCCCACAGAGGAGCATTTACAGGCCTGTGTTGTTGGTATGGTACAGCAAGGAAAGCCTCAAGAAGCACAAAAATTAATCGAGCGTCACCAGAGAAAAAACAAAAACCGCAGCCTCTTTTATGCGGTGGATTTAGCCTATGCCAGCGAAGCAGCAAGAGACGAAAAATCGCAAACGGAGGCTCTATCGGCTATTTGGCAAGGTGTTGCCACACAACCAGGCATGGCGTTGGCTTACTCCGATCGATTCAAATCATACGGCCGGTTTGCCTGGGCCGTTGACGTGTTGGAGCGGGCAGAGGCGGTTATCCCACAGATCCGGTATACCTATCAAAAAGTCCAATTGTGGGCAGACCTCGGCGACTTAACCAAAGTATACCAAGGATATGTACAGCTGTTGAATGAAAACGCTGGTTTTGCCTCTACGATCCAAATGTATTTGACCAACAGTTTGGACGATCAGGGCCGATTTCCTTCCTCCGACCTGTTGTACACAGCTCTTTTGGAAAGACTGCAAGGGGAATCCTCTGCGGTGCACGAAGATTTTTTGGTTTGGTGCTACATTCAAGAAGGTCGATTCTCGCACGCTTTGCTTTATTTGAGAGCCCTTGATAAAAGGACGCAAGGAGGGGCCCGGTTCCGAATTGCTCAACTCGGATTGGCTGCAGAAAATCAAAACCAAGGCAAAGACGCTCTGGCTTGCTATACCTATTTAACGCAAAATGGACTGCAGGCACCGCTAGCCGAAGAAGCGCAAAGAGGGAAATGGAGAATTCAAGGAAACGACCCAGAGGCTTGGTCGAACCTTCGCAGGGAGGTGAAAAATCCGAGCACGCCTTGGCCTCATTCCCTACGAAACGAAGCCGAGTTGGTGCTCTGCGAGGTGTGGATACGCGGCTACCAGCAATTGGATAGTGCAAAAACTTTGCTGGCACAGATCCTTCAAAGAACGCCAGACGAGGCGACCGTGCATGGGGAAGCGCAGATGCTCTACGGAGATGTAGTGATGCTTCAACGCAAACCCTTCGAAGCCTTGTTGGCCTATGCTTCTGTGGCCCTGTCCTTTGGCGGAAATCCCATGGGCGATGAAGCCGCCTTTCGCAAGGCACGCGTGAGTTACTTAACGGGAGACCTCGTGTGGGCCAAAACGCAATTCGACGTATTGAAACATTCTACGGCCAAACACATTGCAAACGATGCATTGGAAGCGGTCGATCGCATATTAGAAGGAACCACGGAGGATTCCACCGGTACTCTTTTGAAACAATGGGCTCGCGCAGAATTGCTAGCAGCACAAGGAATGCAACTTTCTGCCGAGGCTTTGACCGATTCCCTGTTGGGTCAAATGACGGAATCCGATCCCTTGTGGGACAATATCGTATTGCAAAAAGCGCGATGGTTCGTGGAGAAAAAACAATTCTCTCAAGCCGGTCTTTTGTTTATGCAATTGGTGGGCAAACCGGAAAAAGACATTACGCGGGACGATGCTCTGTGGGAATGGAGTCTGCTTTTGTCGGGTCCATTACTGCAGAAAACGCAAGCCAAAGAGGTGTGGCTACAACTGATTACAGATCACCCGGATTCTATTTATACTCCTTTGGCTCGGCGGAAACTTCGAACGGAAGAAACAGAGTCTTAACTTCACCCCATGTACATATACAATGTTACCATCAATATCGACAACGATGCGCACGATGCGTGGCGGGAATGGATGATAGGCAACCACATCCCGGATGTGCTCGCTACAGGTCAATTTTTGGACGCGCGATTTACCCAAGTCTTGGTAGAAGAAGAGTCCGGAGTTACCTATTCTATTCAATACCGATTTGACACGATGGCGGATTATCAACTGTACCAAGAATTGTTTGCGCCAGAATTACAGCAATCTACAGAAGCGCTCTTCGGCGGAAAATTCGTTGCGTTTAGAACGCTATTGGAAATTGTGCACGAGTTTACACCCGGCGAGCAACGCTGAGCCCATCCCGGAAAGGCAACAACTGGTGCACCACGCGCGGGTCCGTAGCTACGGCGGCAACATAGGCTCTTAATCCCTCGGTTTCCGCGTCGGTGATTTCTGCATCGACTACTTTTCCGCTCCACAACACATTGTCCGCTATCACCAAGCCACCCGGGCGAACCTGCTCGATGACGGCATCATAATACGCTTGGTAATTTTCTTTGTCCGCATCAATGAAAACCAAATCCCACCTCTCTCCTTGAAACCAAGGTTCTTGAATCAAATCTAAGGCTATGCCAAAATGAGGCACAATGGCCTTTTCCCAGCCCGCCTCTGTGATGTAGCCGCGCACACGTGTTTCTAGTTCGGCATTGACTTCGAGGGTGTGGAGCTGACCGTCGGGCGCTAGTCCCTCCGCCATACACAATGCGCTGTAGCCGGTATAGGTGCCAAACTCCAAAATGCGTTTGGGCCTCAGGAGATGGCTGATCATGCTGAGAAATCGACCCTGCTGATGGCCACTCAGCATTCGGGGCATCAACACTTGTTGCCATGTTTCGCGTTCCACGCGATCCAATAAAGTGCTTTGGGGCGCAGTCCAAGCCGAAGCATACGCGTCTATGTGTTTGGGTAGAAATTCCATGGAGGTATTTATTTTCCTTCGTAGATAAGATAACTCAATGCATGGGGGGCGTACACCCACTCTGCAAGAGAACAAAGCGATGCAGCTGTCAGTGCGTGCACTTTGGCGTGTACTTCTTCCAGCGTATCGATTCGGTCAAACATCAAAAGCGATCTCCCCAAGGCGGTCATCAAGTGAGCGTTAGATTCTTGTCCCAGGGCCATTTGCCCTAACAGCTGTTGCTTGGCCTTGGCAAGTTGGACGACTCCCAGAGGGATTTCGCGCAATTTCTTAAACTCTTTCTCCACCAGGCGCAGGGATCGCTCCATAGTGTCCGAATCGGTCCCCACGTATACACCCATCGCGCCCGTATCGGCATACGGAGAATAGAAACTCTCAATATGGTAGGCTATTCCGTACCGCTCTCGAATGTTCAAATTCAATCGGGAGTTCATTGCGGGTCCTCCCAACAAATTATTCAACAGAACCATTCCCGTGAGGTGATGGTCGTGCACAGAAACGGCCCGCCCCCCCACAATGGTGTGGCATTGGTGTGTGTCCTTGTCCCATCGGAGTGCTGTAGGCTTGTACGGTGAAACCGGCAGTCTTTCCGGCGAGAAATTTCCCTCTTTGACAGGAATTCGTTCCAATGCTTTGGCCAAAACCTTTTGAAATTGCTTCGCTGAAATTCCACCCACGGAGGTCAATACCATGTTGGCTGGGGTATAATGTTTCTTGACAAAGGCCAACACCTTTTCTCGAGTGAATGACTGGAGCGAATTTTTTGTTCCCAATATGTTTCTACCGATGCTGTGACCCGCAAACAAAAGGTCTTCAAAGTCGTCAAAAATGAGTTCGGACGGAGAGTCTAAATACGAGTCTATTTCGTCTGAAATCACTTCTTTTTCTTTTTCCAACTCCTTTTCTGGGTAGACCGAATGAAAGACCACATCAATCAGCACATCGAGCGCATTGGCGTACTGAGGAGTTAAAAAACTAGCGTAGACTGTAGTATCTTCTTTTCCTGTGTAGGCATTCAATTCGCCTCCGGCATCTTCAATTTTGCTCAGGATGTGAAAGGCTTTTCTGCGCTTTGTTCCTTTGAAAAGTAAATGTTCTATGAAATGAGCCAACCCTTGTTCGTCGGGCTCCTCATCGCGTGTGCCGACCCGAACAATCAATCCTACGTGACCTGCCAGCGAGGCTACTTCCTGGTGGGTCCAGCGCAGCCCATTCGGCAGTACACCCGTTACGGGTTCAGATCGCTTTACGGCTGAAGCCATTGATCAAGCCAAGAATAAAACTCGCGGTGCCAAACCAATCCGTTTTGGGGACGAAGCACCCAATGCCCTTCGTTGGGAAAATAAAGAAACTTGCTGGGTATGCCGCGCAACTGGGCTGCCTGGTACGCTTCCATTCCTTGGTTTTCCGGTACGCGGAAATCCTTCCCACCGTGAATGACCAAAAGAGGCGCAGTCCAGCGGTCCACATAGTTGATGGGGTTGTGCAAATCATAGCTGATGGGTGGGGCAGGACTCCAAAAGGAACCCCCGATATCGTAGTTCGCAAAGAATAATTCTTCCGTGGTGAGGTACCAACTTTTCAAATCGAACAATCCACAATGGCTAATGAACGCTTTGAATCGACCTTCATGAATGCCCGCCAGCAGGTAAACGGAGTACCCTCCATAACTCGCGCCTACGGCACCCAGCGCTTCCTTGTTGACATACGGCTCCGCCGCAACAGCATCTATTGCCGATAAATAATCCTGCATGGCTTGCCCTCCCCAATCTTTGGAAATGGCTTCGTTCCATTCTTTTCCGAATCCTGGCACCCCCCGGCGATTGGGCGCTACCACAATGTACCCACGGGCCGCCATCAATTGAAAATTCCAACGGAAAGAAAAGAATTGGCTAACCGCGCTTTGGGGGCCTCCCTGGCAATACAATAAGGTGGGATAGGTTTTGGTAGAATCAAAGTCTGGAGGAAAAATAACCCACGTCAAGAGTTGTTTTCCATCCGTTGTTTTGATCCAACGCTTTTCAATTTTGCTCTGGGCAGTGGTGGCATTGGCCCCCTCGTTGACACGAGTCAAGGGTTTGACTCCCGTGCCGTTCCACGCGACGGTGAACAATTCATTCGCGTGGTTCATGTCTTGACGCTCCGCGACGATTGTTCCTTGCGCCGCTTTGAATGCGCCGTAATTGTAATTTCCAGACGTCAACGGAATGCGTTTTTTAACGGCGGGGGCCTCTCCGTGTAGCGCAGGGGTCAATTCCAATCGAACCAATTGCTGCGTCCCTTGGAAAGCATGGTTGTACACCAAGGTGGTTGCATCCACCCATTGATAGCTTTCGATGTATTCTTCATCGAGCAAACGAACGGCATTTTTTCCCATGCCCATTGGACCGCGAAGAGAAAGCATATGCAACTGGTTCACGTCGCTTTCGTATCCATCCATTGGCATGCTCAAAAAAGACAAGACGCTGCCATCCGGTGAAAATTGGGGTGCGCTTTCGTATCCTGGCTGACCTGGCAACTCCAGTGTTGTTCCCGTTTCGCGATCAAAAAGGTACAACGCGCTGTTGGTGCTCAAAGCAAATTCAATGCCTGTTTTTTTCTTGGAAACATACGCAATGTATCGACCCTCCGGACTGATAGTATACGCATCTGATCCTCCCATGGGCGGCACAGGAGAATCAAATTTTTCGCCCTTCATGGCGTCCGTAAATTCTTTCACTTTCTCCGTGCTGGAGAGATCCACCGAAGCGAAAGCCATGTGATCGTACGAAGCGTCTTTGTACTGATCCCAGTGCCTGTACATTAAGTCATCGTAGAGCGCAAAATCTGCTTTCGGTAAATCGGGATGAATTTCAGAGGGTGATTTGTCCAGCTTTTCGCTTGCGGTAAAAACCATCAACAACCGACCGTCTTTCCGTTCCAAAATTTTGACATTGCCCACACCGTTTGGAAACTCCGTGCGCTGGATGGGTTCTGTCCCATCCATAGAAACAGTCCACAATTGACCTTGGTACATAAAGCCTACCAAAGAGCCACCGCGAAGAAAAACGGCTTCGGTTTCGCTGCCCGGCAAGGAAGTCAATGCCTTCACCGTTCCTGACTTTGCATCCACAACAAACAGATTGCGATCTCCTTTGTTGGCCGCTAGATCGTAGGTCGTTACTCCGTAGAGCACTTTCTGTCCGTCACGGGAAATATCCTCTAAACCAACGCGACCCAACTTCCACAATGCATCCGGCGTAATTTTTTGAAGACTCGGCTTACTAAGCGTCGTTTCTTGCGCCCAAGACGGAGAACAAAACGCGCTAACGGCGCAGGCAACGGAAAGAACAATTTTTTTCATGGTGCTTAAAGGTACTGTTGTGCATAGTAATTCTGATAGGCTCCCGACGTGACGTTTTTCAGCCACGTTTCATTGGATAGGTACCAATCGATCGTTTGTTCCAATCCTTCTTCAAAGGTAACAGACGGTTTCCACCCCAACGCTGCGTGTATTTTACGCGCATCGATGGCATAGCGTTTATCGTGGCCGGGTCTGTCTTTTACAAAAGTGATCAGACGTGCACTCGATCCTT
>CAMDTE010000010.1 GCA_945907425.1 Owenweeksia hongkongensis DSM 17368
ATGTGTACAGATACCTATTGCGATTCTCTAACGGTGGATCAAAATGGAAATATTGTGTACAAAGGCATGACCGGCTTTCAGTTGAATGTATTGAACATGAGCAGCATGGGTCAGATGGAAAACAGAGCTCTGCAGCCACTTCGCGTGCACCCTAACCCTATTGCATCGGGAGAGCTCATTCACTGGAGCGCAGAGGGGCGCACGGAAATCATGGACGCTTTGGGCCGATTGGTTTTTTCTGACGGCACAACGAAATCTGCCTCTACCGCTGGATGGAAACCCGGTATTTATGTTGTGCGCGTAACGCAAGAGGAGGCTGTCTATAGCGAGCGATTCATTGTTCGCTAATTCCTTCGTCTGATGAAAGAAAAACGAGACATTACTTCAGCGGCAGATATTGAAGGGGTGGTGAAGGATCAATACGAATTGCTTTTATTGAATCCTCAAACTGCTCCTCACTTTACCCCTCTTGATTTGTCTGTTCATCTACCCAAAATCATTACTTTTTGGTGTTTTGTTTTGGATGTAGAGGCCGAAACCCATTCCTACCGCGGATCGGTTATCGAGCAACACCTGCATTTGCATTTGACCGATGCGGATTTTGTTGTTTGGCAGACGGCGCTACACTCCGCTTTGGTTCGTTTTGAAGGGCCAAAGAAAAAGGCAATGCTGGAGAAGGCTAAGCAAATGGAATACTTTCTACGCTTAAAAATGCACCGTATCCCCTAAACTTTTCCATTCTATGTGTAAAGGAACCCTTGTACGGATTGCCCTGGCTCTTTTGATCGGCGGAACGAGTGTGGCAAACGCTCAGACGTGGAACAAACAACCCATTACCGAGAAACAACCTCTGTGGGAGCAACAATTATGGGCACAACCGTGGGAAGGCACATCGCAGGACAAGGTAAAAGAAATTCAAGAAGGGTATGAGCAATACCGTGAACGAAATCCAGAAGCCCCGATTCATTATGCCGATCGGTACTTGCGCGCTTGGGTGAGGCACAACCTGCTGTGGGGCAATGAACAGCGAAGGGATTTTTCATTGGCAGGGGAGGCACCTTCTGTATCGGAATACGCGCCTGAATCCTTGGGAACATGGACTCCCCTTGGGCCCACCTATGTACACGATGGGGCCAATAATCCCTCGGGAGAGCAAGCCAATATATACACCTTGGCGCAAGCGGGAGGAAAAGTCTTGTACGCCGGGACGGAAGCGGGACAGGTGTATCGTTCATCGGACCAAGGCCTCCATTGGACATTGACCGCGTTACAAGTCCCCTTTACCGGAGGAATTCAAGCCTTGGCAGGAAATCCACTGGACAGTCAGACCGTCTATGCCGGGACCAATAATGCATTGTATCGTTCGGTGGATGCAGGTCGTACGTGGTCAGTCATTCGTCAAAGCAGCACGCTAGGTCCCAACGAATTGCTCGTGGCGCACTACGACACAAGCGTAGTGTATGCGGCGACGGAAGATGGTCTTTTGCGCAGCGCCAATCGAGGATCCGCATGGACCCTTGTGGTAAGCCAACCAACCTACGACGTGAAATTCTTGTCCGGTACATTGCTCGGAACATTGCCGGGTAAAACCGTGTACGCCTTATCGGGCTCAGGGCAGCAACGCGCCGTATTTCATCGATCGAACGATTACGGACAAACCTTCACTGTGCAAAGCAGCGGTTGGTATCAAAGCACAGATACCAATCGCTTGGACATGGGCGGCCGTTTAGCCGTCTCCCTGACTGACAGCAACCGCGTCTATGCCTATTTGATCGGCGATGCAAAGTCTGGCGACTACGGTTTCATTGGAATTTATAAATCCACCGACCGGGGATCCACATGGACCCTTCCCCGCGGATACACCGGCGCTCCTTACACGGCAACCGCGCCCAATACAGCCATTGGAAATGCAGGCTGGACCTACCACCAGGGTTTTTACAATTGCGCACTTCTTGTGCATCCCACCAATCCAGACTATATACTTATTGGCGGAATGAGTCATTGGAAATCAACCGATGGAGGGGCTACTGCTATAGCTATTGCGGGTTATGCCTCCAATACTCTTTCTATGCATGTAGACGTGCAAGACTTTCGGTTTTTTTCAAACTCCACCGGCGGAAACACCACATGGATTACTACCGATGGAGGTATTTACAGTAGCTCTGATTTTGCCCAATCCCAACCCACTGTGCGTATGCGAGGCGTCCAGGCCACTGAATTTTGGGGTTTGGGACAAGGCTGGAATGAAGACATTTTGGTGGCGGGGGCTTACCACAACGGTGTTTTGGCTCGCCGAGAGTCTTACCCTTCTGGCCTGTTTATGCAATTGGGCGGCGGAGAACCTGCTTCTGGATACGCTGACCCCATGACCGATGGAAGAGTGTACAGTTCAGAAATTGGAGGAGTGCAATTGCCCGCAATGCCGGGCGCAGCCACGCCCCCACAGTACTTTGGTTTCACCTCTTTCCCCAACGAATCCTACTGGCCCTCTGAGGCGAGTACCATGGTGTTTGATCCCAGAACACCCAGCGAGATTTTGTTGGGAATACAACACAAACTTATGCGGTCAACCGACGCAGGTCGGAGCTATCAAATCGTGAACGCCTTTGGATCCGATCCCAACAAAAAACTGGGCATGGTGGTCCAAGGGTTCCAACAACCCAACGTATTGTATGTGGTTCAGCGAGAATCTTGGGCTCCTGCTAAACTGCACCGAAGTTTGGACAGCGGAGGAACGTGGTCCGCCATGGCTCTTCCTACCGGAACAGGGGGTCGGATGGTTTTAGCCCTTTCGCCAAACAATGCGCAACATATCGTGGCCGTTTTCCCCAGTGGACCCAACGGTAAAAAAGTATACCAATCGTTCAACGGTGGACAGCAATGGACAAATTGGACTACCCCTGTTCTTCAAAACAACGAACTGCGCGCTATCGCTCGCGTTCACGGAGTCAGTCCGGGATGGGTTGTTGCCGGTAACAAAGAAGTCTTTTTTCGGTACGATACCAGCGCGACTTGGCAAGTCATGGGGCAGGGCCTTCCGCACCCCGTGCAAACGAGGGATGTGGCAGTACACTATGGCCTAGGGAAAATTCGCATAGCGACCTATGGTCGAGGTATGTGGGAGTGCGATGTTCCCAGTCCAGTGGTCCTCCCCCTTGCTCAACCCATGGTGTCCCGCCGGGCCCATTGGAGGGTAGGTTGTACTTTCGATTCTGTTCGATTTGCGAGCCGAAGCATTGTGCCGCGCAATGGAACCTCTACCTCGTGGCGGTTTCCCGGGGGCAGCCCCAGTGTTTCGTCCGCGGCATACCCATCCGTATGGTACGCTCAGCCCGGCACCTATACGGCCTGGTTGAAAGTGACGCACCTGGGTAACGTGGATTCTAATTCCGTAACATTGACCATCGCCCACCCTACCGGAACTATGGCTATGGCCGATTTTGAAGGGGCACTTTTTCCCGATGCGTACCTATGGCAACAAGCCATTCCGCCTGCTGTGGCGTGGGAGCGGTCAGAGTGGGCCACAGGCAATCATGCAGCCCGAGTAGACAATTACAATTACGACGCACAAGGTGCTTGGAGTGATTTGGCGATGAAAGTGGATAAAGCACATGCTCCCCAGTTGCTTCGGTACCAGTACGCCTATGCGCCCTACGGAGCTCCTTATTTGGATACACTTTTAGTCGTTGTAAGCGCAAATTGCGACCTGTCGATGCCTGTCTGGGTCGATACATTGGCCCATACTCGCTTGCAAACGGCTCCCCTCCTGACCAGCCAACTTTTTGTTCCTGCCAGCGCAACCGAATGGAAGAAAGACTCGGTGGATTTTAATCATCCCTCGATTCAAGGGGCCTTTCAAAATACGCCTGCCCTGTATGTTGGCTTCCGTAATATCGGTCGATGGGGACAAGCACTATACCTTGACAACATTGCCCTGTCGTACAACATAGGACTTCCAGAACCCTCCGTAGAAATCTCCAAAGCTGCCTTTCTTTACCCAAATCCTGCCCTGTCAGGGAGCTCGCTTCGACTCGTTCCGACGGTGGGGGTAAATGCGCGATTGGAATGGTTTACTCCATCGAGCAAACGCTTAGGCTCTGCACTTATCGGGCCCGATGGTCAAGTACAAGCACCGCATGGATACCGAGGATTGGCCCTTTGGAGAATCATCACGGAGGATGGCGTTTGGGCCGGATCGGTAGTGTTATCAGAGTAGTAGCCCCGCCCAGAATCGAACTGGGATTTAGCGTTTAGGAAACGCTCGTTCTATCCGTTGAACTACGGGGCCTAAGGAAACCTATGAAACGGTTGCGCCCGCAGGCAAGGGGGCTCCCGGTTGTACAAATTCTAACTTTCCGGTGGAAGGATTCTCGGCCATTAAAATCATGCCTTGAGATTCAATGCCGCGCATGGTACGAGGAGCCAAATTGGCCAACACCACCACCTGACGGCCAATGACCTCTTCGGGAGAAAAGTGCTCTGCAATACCACTCAAAATAGTCCGCGTGTCTACCCCCGTATCCACCGTCAATTGCAAAAGTTTGTCTGCTTTGGGCACTTTAATGGCGTTCAAAACAGTTGCTACGCGCAAATCAAGCGGCGCAAATTGGTCAAAAGTAATTTCGTTTTTCAAAGGACTTATTTTCTTTTCGGGTGAAATCAAAACTTTCGAAGCTGAGTTGGAAGCATTTTCCACTGCGGCGTACATCAATTTTTGACGTTGCGCTTCCATTTGGGCCTCTTCCATTTTCTCAAACAATAAAACAGGCTCTCCCACCAGGTGGCCTGCTGACAACAAGACCCCTTGGTGCAACGATTCCCAATCCACCGCAGGTCGATTCATCATCTGTCGAATTTTTGCGGCAGAAAAAGGCAAAAACGGTTCGAGCAGCAAGCCCAATGCAGCCACGATTTGTGTCGCTACAGCCATTACTTCAGCGGTTCGGACTTCGTCCGTTTTGATTTTTTTCCAGGGCTCTTGATCAGCCAAATATTTGTTTCCGACACGGGCCAATTGCATCGCTTCAGCAAGGGCATCGCGGAATCGAAAAGCTTCCAACGCTTTTTCTACCGCTCGAGTTTGAGTAGAAATGGCTTGAAAGGACTCTTTGTCCTCGTTTTGCAAAACGGTCGGCAGTGCGGGCAAAGTACCGTTGTAATACTTGTGATTGAGCACCATGACGCGGTTCACAAAATTGCCTAAAACCGCTACCAGCTCAGAATTGACTCGATTTTGAAAATCGGCCCACGTGAAATCATTGTCTTTTGCTTCCGGAAGGGTGGCGCACAAAGCGTAACGCAACTCGTCTTGCTTGCCCGGAAAATCAATTAAATATTCATGCAACCACACCGCCCAGTTTTTGGAAGTCGATAATTTTCTGCCCTCCAAATTCAAAAATTCATTGGCTGGAACCTCGGCAGGAAGTTGATACCCACCGTGTTCCATCAAAATGGCCGGGAAAATAATGCAATGGAATACGATGTTGTCTTTGCCGATGAAATGGACAATGTCCGTATCCTCCGCTTTCCACCATTTCTCCCATTGGTCACCAAATAGCTCTTGGGTAGCCGTGATGTATCCTAAAGGAGCGTCAAACCAAACATAGAGTGCTTTTCCTTTCGCTTCGGGCAGGGGAACAGGAACACCCCACTCCAAATCCCGGGTCATGCTCCGCGGCTGCAAACCGTCGCCAGAGTCTAGCCAACTTTTGCACTGACCATAGACCGTTGGTTTCCAATCGGAATGTTGCTCAACGTACGCACGAATCTTAGGCGCCAAAGTATCTAACGGCAAAAACCAATTGGTGGTAGGTCTCATTTCCGGAGTCGCACCGCTCAGCGTACTGCGCGGATGAATCAAATCGGTCGGATTGAGTGTGCTTCCGCATTTTTCACACTGATCGCCGTAGGCATCCTCTTCGTGGCATTTCGGGCATGTCCCGATAATCGTTCGGTCTGCCAAAAACTGCTGCGCTTCAGGATCAAAATACTGAAGTGTTTCGCGCGCCTCAAAAACGCCTTTGTCGTATAAATTTTTAAAAAACGCCTGCGCTACTTCTTTGTGTTTGGCGCTGGATGTGCGGGAATAAATGTCGAATGAAATACCAAACGAACGCAAGGCATCGCCCATCATGTGATGGTATCTGTCCACTACTTCCTGCGGGGTGATGCCCTCTTTTTTCGCCTTGATGGTGATCGCCATCCCGTGTTCATCGGAGCCGCAAATAAAAGCTACCTCCCGATTTCTTAGGCGCAGATACCGCACATATATATCCGATGGTAAATAGCACCCGGCTAAATGTCCAATGTGAATGGGCCCATTGGCATAAGGCAAAGCGGCCGTAACAGTGGTTCTAGCGGGTATTCTTTTCACCTCGTAAAGATACAATGCGGGCTTGGCTTTGCGGGCCAGAGGTGTTTATTGAAAAAGTGTTGGATAAACTACCACACGATTCGATGATGAACGGATGATAAAAAACGTATCAGGACTAAAAAAAAGGGGGATCGCGCAGAGCGATCCCCCTTCAAAATTGCAGAGTCAGACTTATTGTTTTACAAAACGGGCTGTTAATCCAGAGCTTGTTCGCACTATATATAACCCAGAAGTTAAAGCAGATACATCCAATGTGCCTGAAGTATTTGCTTTCAGTATCTCTCTACCCAAGGCATCTACAACGACTACCTCTCCCTGGAAGTCAAAACGGATGAGATTTTGCGTTGGGTTAGGGAATACGGCAAGTTGTTTTGTGAAATCGATTTCCTCTTCCATACCCAAATTTGCGCGCAATACTTCAAATATGGACACTGTGCCGCTCACTTCATTGGCAACAACTAGGTATGGTTTGCCGTTTGGACTTTGTTTCGGAGAAATGAATTGTATCACCTCAGGACCTAAATCTCCCCCATTGGCAGTATCCCATCGGGTATTAATATAATCCGTCAGCACAGGCTGAGCGGGATTATCTAATAAATAAACAAACACTCCTCCAACGCGCTCAAGCGTGATAAACGCATACACATGCGATCCAAATTGCGCTATAGCAACTCCTTCTGGCTCTGGACCTTTGGAGCGACTGCGGCTTTTGAATTTATTCTCCTCGTGATCTGAATTGAATAGATGACCCCACTTCGTGTTGTTTGAGAAGTATTGTTCAAAATCATCTCCGGAATCATATACCAATGCGCCCGTGGCAGAATTCCAAATAGAAAAAGAGCGGGTTCCCATGGCGCAAATTTCATCGAAGTCACCATCGCCATCTAAATCACCGTTTTTATTTGTAAGGCGCAATCGTCCTAAGGCGTGATCTTCTTTTAACATCGCCGCATTTGGAAAGACCGTCGAATCCAAAGAGATAGATCCCAAAGTAACACGTTCATTCAATGCATCGTAGGTGCGCTCATCCCCTTCGTTCGCAGTGACTAGGTACTGAATTCCATTGCGTGTAAAATTGGCAATGGCATCAGGTGTGTAGTAGTGTCGAGTAGGCCATTGCGACATCAAAACTTTACTTCCTTTATCTGATGCGTCAAAAGTATTTCCAGGAGACATCATGTTTTTTACTCCCAATGGCCATATGGATGTAACCAATCCAGTAGTCAAGTCAATTTCTGCAATGGCATTGTTTTCTTGCAGGGTAACCCAAGCCTTTTGACTATTGGCAGAAACCGTAATGTACTCAGGTTCTAAATCTTGTGCTAAAGTGCTAGAATCGGCCGTTTTGCGAACGCCGATAGCCATCAGCTGGGCCATTTGCGCATTAAATGGAGCAAAACTAGCGGTGGTCACATCAGAAGCCGTGTACACCGTGTCCATAACGTTAATTATGCTCACTGACCCCTCTGGATCTACAGAATAATTACTGGCGGGCTGGCCCTCATTGGCCACAATTACTTTTTGTCCATCAGGCGTGAAACATATCATATCGGGCAATGCACCCACTGTTACCTGTCCTTTAAATTGTCCATTGGCATTAAAGAAAACTACTGAGCCATTCAATTGTTCGTTTGGGTTAGGACTGGCTACGGCCACCAAACCATTTTTTACGGAAATAGAAGTAAGTCCTCCATAGGGTGTCATATCTATGGAAGAAATTCTTACAAGGCTGTCTGGAGAAGAAAAGTCCACAATGTCAAAACGGTTCTGAATAGAACTTGTAATAAACATGCGCTGACTGGTTGAATCATAGGCCACAGACTCGCAAGAACTCCCTGCCGTAGTGTCCGGTTGAAAACTTCCGGTATGAGCCAATTCGATCACTTTGCTAAGACTAGGAGCAATACGGTCGTTATCTTGAATATATACAGTGAAAAAACTAGGTCCGGTAAAGCCCACTCCGTTCAATTGCAATACCATGTATTCATCTGATTCTAGGAAAGAATCGTCAACGGCTGCCGCGGTAAAAACTACGGATGTGGTTGTGTCGCCAATAGGAATCAGATAGGATGACAAAACGATATCATTGGCGGATGCTGTGCTAAAAGGTGCCGATTTCGTCAAGATAGCCACGGTTGTATTGGCCGGATTACTGATTTGCAATGTAATAGTTGCGGCGGATTGGCCCTCTTTTATGACCACTGAACGACTTACAAATTGGGCCGTTGTGGTATAATTAAAGTTATATACATAGGGCGTGAACAAAGACACATTTTGCTCATCCAAAATGTTTTGAACGGTTAGAGCATACCCCAATCCATTGGAAAAAGAATTGGAGAATGTAAGAACAACAGTATCTGCCTTCGGCCCATTAGAGGACATTACCGCAGAGAGCAAGCCAGGGATACCTATATAATTTGCCGTGTTTTCTGCACTGGATTCTAACATGCTTTTAGAGAAAATTACATGCATGGTCTTAGGAGAAGGAACGGTAGCTGCACTGACAGCCGGAGGACCAGGGAAATTCCACACAGGCCACACTTGGGGAGCGGTAGCTCCTGCGACCCCCACCCAACGAGCAGGACTCATAATACTATCTCTAAGTGTTGCCCAAGATCCTATTTGCGGTCCATTGTAGTAAGCATTGACTGTATTTCCACTCGTGTTTCCTGGTGCGGTGGATAGCGTAATGGCCGTGGTGCCATTTAGACCTCCCGGAAGCAATGAATTTCCACCAGAACAGGTGGTTAAAATTCCTGTGGCCCACGCCTTAGAACTTAGTGCAGTAATGTGCAAAGGCATAGCTGCTGTGCCGCTGTAAACTAGGCATTGATCTCCGTTTGAGCTCAAACCAAAAGTTGTGCCTGTACTGGTGCCTGGTGTCACCAACCCTAAATCTGATTTTACAGAAATAATACTACCGGCAGGCAATCCCGTCAAAGGAGCAGTCCACGTGAGTCCACCGGCGCACTGCGCTTGAGCGTTGGTAGTGAACTTAGCGTCTGTAAATTGCAATTGAATGCCTCCGGGGATATTGGTCCTGGCGACAAACAAAACTTCATCGTCCGCGCCTACGGCGCTCATACGGTAAGCAATAGGTATTAGATCTCCCGTTGTAAACGACTGAGAAAACAGGCCAAAAGAAGCGAACATTCCAACGACAGCTCCGAGTACATTTCTTTTCATAATAAAGGATTTAATGAATCATGCAAAAAAACATTTGCATCATATTCTCTAAATCACCCTAATAATATCGTTGCGTTAATTATCGGTCAGTAGTGTTGCGGGTTGGTTAATAAAACCGCTTGGAGGTCACTAGTGGGTAGTCACCCGTTTGACATTCCCGATTTTGAACTATTAAAACGGAACCCTATAAGCTAAGGTTACCTCGACCTGAAAGGGGAAGCAAAGAGTAGATAGAACAACTACGATTGTGGCTTTGCGGGCCACATTTATTCATCCCAAAAGAGTAGGAAATCAGTTGCTCCAGCTCAGGCGTTTCACCTGAACATCCGGGCCGTTTTGAATTTTCACCATGTATATTCCCGTAGGAAGCGTGCCGGCAGACAATTCCCATTCGTTGGTGTGTCCCGTCAGTGTGCGATGCAAGACAACTATCCGTTTGCCCAACACATCTGTAATTTCAATGGTAACTTCGCCGGACAACGCGATCTCCGATTTGATCACGAGCTGACCCTCACGCTGAAAGATGTTGCATTCAGGCAACGTCTCAGCACCGGCGGTAAGGCCAGCAAAAAGTGCAAGGATGAGAAGGGCGCGTTTCATAGTGTGAACGAATGTAGCAAAATCTTTTCTTTTAATCCAAAAAGCATACCAAAATGCATTCACTAACGAAACCGGATACTCTTCACCCTGGAGATCGTGTCTGTTTGATTGCTCCCGCTCGATGGCTGCGCGAGGACCAAGTGGCGGAGGCAATAGCGGTAATGGAATCGTGGGGATTAGAAGTCGTGGTGCCGGACGGTTTGTTTGCGCAATCCCACCAATTTGCAGGAACGGATGAGCACCGAGCAAAACTCGTCCAATGGGCGTTAGACCATCCGGATTTCAAAGCATTGTGGTGCATTCGGGGCGGTTACGGGACATCCCGCATCGTGGATGGGCTGCGTTGGAATTCTTTTTTGAAATTTCCCAAATGGATTATTGGTTACAGCGATCCCTCCGTATTGCTTTTCGAAGCGCAAAGAGAGGGGTTTTGCTCCATTCACGCAACCATGCCGGTCAATGTTCCAACCATCACTCCGGAGGCCTTGTCTTCGTTAAAAAGTGCCCTGATGGGCCCATCGACACTGCATTGGAAAGTCCCTGCCCATCCCTCCAATCAAGAAGGAGCAGCTACCGGTCAACTGGTGGGTGGTAATTTGTCAATTCTCTACAGTCTGCTCGGCTCCCGCACGTTTCCTTCGCTAGAGGGGTGCATTTTACTCCTAGAGGACTTGGACGAGTACCTCTACCACGTAGATCGCATGGTGTTGGCGTTGCGTCGTTCGGGTGCTCTGAAGGGTTTATTGGGTGTCGTAGTAGGCGGCCTGTCTGACATGCACGATAACGCGGTTCCTTTTGGTGAGCAGGCAGAGGAAATTATTGCTCGGCAGTGGGGCGTTTTGGGGATTCCGATTGGTTTTGGGTTCCCCTTTGGGCATATCGATGATAATCAAGCGTTTATAAACGGATGCCGCGCGGAATTACGGGTAAGTTTGGAGGGTTCATCCCTTCGATATGTCGACGAATTCTCCTCTTGATCAAAAAAAACGATTAGGCCAGCAAGGTGAGGCGGCTGCCGTTTTGTTCTTTGAGAAAACGGGGGCTGTTCTTTTGGCTAGAAACTACCGCGTGGGACGGTATGAAATCGATTTGATTTTTAAAACCCCTGAGGGCCTCCTTTTCGTTGAGGTAAAGGCGCAAACTTCTCCTAGAGATCCCGCCGAAGCCGTTACGAATCCTCAGTTTCAACGACTTCTGAGTGCCTCTGGCGTTTTTGCGCGTCGATACTCATCTTCGATTGAAAGCGCACTTGTGCTCTACCTGCATTATCCAATGAATCCAAAACTCGATCTCTGTATTCCCATGGACCCGTAGTAAAGGTTTACCTTTGCAGCATGAAAAACGATAAACCGCGCCGTGATGGCGCCAATGGAAAGCGGACGACGAAGCCCGCTTCAAAGTCTTCTGGCCCGGCCAGAGGGCCGCGCGAAGAGCGCGCACCCCGTACAGAAAGAACGGATCGCCCAGCGCGTCCGTACAATGATCGCGCTCCGCGCACAGAGCGTGCTCCACGCGAAGACCGCGGACCACGCAACGAGCAGGCGCCACGCGAAGACCGCGGACCACGCAACGATTCTAGCTTCAAACCCCGTACAGAAAGAACGGATCGCCCAGCGCGCCCGTACAATGATCGCGCTCCGCGCACAGACCGTGCTCCACGTGAAGACCGTGCTCCCCGCGAAGACCGCGGACCACGCAACGATTCTAGCTTCAAACCACGTACAGAAAGAACGGATCGCCCAGCGCGCCCGTACAATGACCGTGCTCCGCGCGAAGAACGTGCTCCGCGCGAAGACAAGGGACTACACAACGATCGGACTCCACGTGAAGACCGCGGACCACGCAACGATTCAAGCTTCAAGCCGCGTACAGAAAGAACGGATCGCCCAGCGCGCCCGTACAATGATCGCGCTCCGCGCGAAGACCGTGCTCCACGTGAAGACAAGGGACTACACAACGATCGGACCCCATATGAAAACCGCGGACCACGCAACGATCGGACTCCACGTGAAAACCGCGGACCACGCAACGAGCAGACACCCTATGAAAACCGAGGACCTCGTCCAGCAAAAGGTAGCTTTAAAGGAGGAATAGAAAAACACGACAGTGGGGGCAAACGATTTTATGCGCCCAAGTTTAAAACAGCAGAAACACACGCCCGAACAGACGGTGCCATGCGTTTGAATCGACATTTAGCCATGAGCGGTATCTGCTCTCGAAGAGAGGCGGACAAACTGATTGCCGATGGAATGGTCATGGTCAATGGCCAAATCGTCACAGAAATGGGATTCATGGTGAACCCATCGGACGAGGTGCGCTATGCAGGAGATGTGCTCAAGGCGGAGAAAAAAGTATATCTATTGTTGAATAAGCCCAAAGGATTTATCACCACAATGGACGATGAACGCGCGCGGAAAACGGTAATGGATATCGTTGGAGGCGCTTGTAAAGAACGGATTTACCCTGTAGGGCGTCTCGATCGTGCAACTACCGGCGTGTTGCTGTTTACCAACGATGGTGATTTGGCAAAAAAGCTAACCCATCCTAGTCACGGAGCGAAAAAAATCTACCACATCGCGCTGGATAAAGCTTTAGGGAAACGTGACTTTTCCTCCTTGCAAACAGGAATCGAATTGGAAGACGGTCCCATTAAGGCGGATGAGCTGCATCAAGTAGACGAAAAAGATAAAAAGACATTCGGTTTGGCCATCCACAGTGGAAGAAATCGAATTGTTCGACGCATGTTTGAACACCTCGGCTATCAAGTGGATAAATTGGATAGGGTGGAATTCGCTGGGCTAACGAAAAAGAATTTAGCCCGCGGACAATGGCGCTTCTTAAACCAAAAAGAGGTATCATTTTTGCAAATGCTGTAAACCTGTATGGCTATACGTCCCGTCCTGCGCAAATTCGGCAAATTCACCGCTTGGGTGCTTGTCGTTTTACTCGTGCTATTGGGAAGTGTTTTTGGTTATGTCTTTACCCAGAAAGAGCACCTGCAAAGCCTAATGCTTCAAGCGCTGAACCAGCAACTGGCTGCGAAGGTGGAAGTAGGCGGTGTGGAGTTGGATCTGTTGGGGAAATTTCCCGATGTATCGCTGAGATTAGACCGAGTGTTTTGTCCGGATGTATTGCCGAAATCATCCAAGGACACTTTGTTTTATGTTGAACAAGTGTATGTTCAGTTTGGGGTTTTGGATGTCTTGTTCGGCAAAACGAGCGTAAAACGATTGTCGTTGGAAAACGGACGTTTGGAAATTCGACTGTACAAGAACGGAACAGACAATTATCATTTTTGGAAAGAGGGAACAGGCCCTAACCCATCGGTGGATTTGAAACGCGTCGTTCTGAACCAAATAAAAGTCCGTATTGAGGCGCGGAAAGCAAATTTTGAAACAGACTTTTTGGCGCAGAACCTAACACTAAAAGGAACCCTACGCGAAACAGGTTTTGATGCTCGGCTCACTTGGGAATTACTTGTTCCTCATTGGAATCGAGACGCATTAGAAATAGGCGGAGGTATGCGAATTTCTTCCAAAGGAGACTCCTACCGACTCACCGATGGCCTACTAACGTTGGGCGAATGGCGATTGGATTTGCAGGGACAAGCCAAAGGACATCACGTCACATGGCAAGCTTCATCGGAAAAATTGGAGATTAAAGAGGCGTTGAATTTGTTGCCAAACAACTATTTGCCCGATCCTTCCATTGTGAAAGCGGACGGATTGATGAAAATCAAAGTACGCGGTCATACGACGCCTTTAGGGACTCGGATTGTTGCGGATGCCGATGTAACCGACGGGGAAGTTCTCTTGTCTGAATCGGCATTTGAAGCGCAGAAAATCTCAGGTCATCTCCATTTTGACAACGGTAAACGGGGCCGAATGGAAGAGGCTGAATTGCATGTATCTGACCTAAAAGCAACAGTAAGGCAAGGGGCTTTTCAGGGTATGCTTACGATGCGTAATTTTAATTCTCCCTCTTTACAAACAGAACTTACCGTACGAATTCCGTTTGATCAGGCCGTCCATTGGTTTGGCTACGATGATTACATCACTGCGGCGGAAGGGGTGGTGACGGGGAATATTGGCATTAAAAAATCGTTCCCTTCTATGGCGGATATCCAAAAGGAAGGGTTGGCACGCGCTGCCATTACAGGAAAAATTCAATTGAGTCAGGGGCGCGCAGAAGTCAATGGAGCAGGAGCTCCTATGGAAAAAATGGAAGCGGAGGCCATACTATCCAGCCCAAATGCGGACATTACGCGTTGCACCTTCCGTGTAGGAGCCTCTGACTTTTCAGTACAGGGGATAGCGCACAATGTATTGGATTGGGGCACCGGTTCTCCTTTGCTATTTGAACTCACTGCAGATAGTCGTCAACTGCGCTTGGAGGATATTTTTGTGTGGAATATTTGGAATGCTCATTCTACTAATGACTCGGCGGAGAGTGTGGTGTGGGAATACCGCGTAGAAGCAGAAGTAGATAAATTCACTCATGGAAAATTTACGGCCACCACAGTAAGAGGCACCTTTTGGAGCGAACAGGAGCGCATCTTTGGACAGGGACTTCGGTTGCGAATGGCTGAAGGCTCTGCCACCGGTGACTTTCGATTGGATCCAGCCGAGAATAAGGGGTCCCGGCTTCAGCTCACCACCCAATTGACAGGTGTTCGTTTGAAAAACGTATTGGCTGACTTTGAAAATTTTGGACAGAAAGAGATCACCTCCAACCATTTGGATGGAAAAATGGACGCTCACGTAGCGGTAGATGCCATTTTTGATGAAAATTGGAATGTGTTGGCCCCTTCCATCAAGGCCATAGCGGACATAGAAATTCGAAACGGGCGACTATCCGGTTATAAACCCCTGCAAGCCTTGTCCCGTTTTGCGGAAGAAAAGGCACTCCAAGATGTTCGGTTTGGACTGCTTAAGAACACATTGACGATTGAAAATCAGCAGGTAAGAATACCCAGCATGACCATTGAAAACTCAGCTTTGTCGCTGTGGTTGCAAGGGACGCACAGCTTTGAGAACAGGGTAGATTACATCCTAAAATTGCAGCTAAATGACTTGCTGGGAAAGAACAAAAAGCCACGGAAAAACAAAGAGCTTGATGCATTTATTGAGGTGGAAAGCTCCAAAGGACCCCTATGGATTCCTATGAGAATACATGGGCCTATGGACGATTTAAAAATAAGTTTGGACAAGAGTTTTTTGAAGCCAGGGGGGCAAAGCACCCTGGAAAAAGATTTCAAGCAGCAAGGGAAAGACCTCAAGAACCTGTTCAAGCCGAATGTGCCTGCCTCCACACAACCCACTCAATCAAAATATATCTTTGAATGGGAAGAGGCAGACCCTGACTCAACCAAAACCCCGCTTCACTCATTGGTACCCACCTCTTTTCCATGAGGGTTTGCCTACGTGATCATTTATTGTAATTTAGCACCATGCGCACGATCCTCTTCTCTACAATTGCCTTGTTGTCAGGCCTTTGTGCTTTCGCACAATCCAATCCTGGTTTAAACAACTTGACGGAATGTTCCGTCTACGCTCCCACTGCGTTTACCCCCAATCGGGACAACACCAATGATGAGTTTCGTATTGTCATCAGTGAGTACTGCGATCCCGTAGAGTTTCATTTGTACGTCTACGATCGTTACGGTCGATTGGTTTTTGAATCGATTGATCCCCTGCAAGGTTGGGACGGTCGTTACGATGGTAAATCATTGAAAGAAGGCGTTTATATGTGGCATGTGTTAGCCCGATACACGATTCCTTCTGGGGACAAATCACCTGCCATTGACCGCAAAGGGTCGGTGGTAATGCTTCGCTGAATTATTGAATAAATTGCTCTATAGCTGAGGCAAAAGCCTCGGGCTGTTCAGCGTGTACCCAATGTCCTGCATTGGCAATGGTGACGAGTTTTGCAGCCGGGAAATGATCTTGGATGTTTTCCCAATCTGAATCCTCTATGTATCCGCTCAGGGCGCCACGCACAAACAAGGCAGGCACTGATGATTGTGCTTGAGCGGGCAAAGGCACCGTAATCTCTGCGTATTCTTTTTTCAACACGGCCCAATGAAATTTCCAATCCAACGTGTCCGGTGTGGGCCGTCCTATATTTTTCGCTAAAAATTGTCTTACTCCCAAGTGAGGAATCAACGGGGTCAAGGCAGTCTCTACGGCTTGTCGGGAGGTGTGGATTGAAAAATCAATCGACCCAATGGCATCAAAAATAACTTGATGGTGAGGCGGGTATTCCCGCGGGGCCATGTCCACAACTACTAGGGATGCAATAGCTTCTGGATACAAGCACGCGCCAAACATCGCCACTTTTCCTCCCATGCTATGCCCTATCCAATGGGGTCTTTTTCCCTGAAGTAACAATCCGTGGTCGTCGATGTACTGACGGACATCTGCCGCCATCACACTATAATTGTGTTCCCAAGAACGCGGACTTTGTCCGTGGTTTCGCAAATCCAACGTATGCACTCGCCATCCATTCGTGGAAGACCATCGGCGGGCCAACGTAGCCCAATTATCGCCCATTCCAAAAAGTCCATGCAGAACCAATACATCCGGGCCCGATTCTCCGTAGACCGCGGAATGCAGTTTCACCGTGCTCATTTTTGAGAAATGCGCAAGGATGCGTTGTCCAAACAACGTCGGTAGATTTGAACCGTGTTTTCTAAACCCAAAGTAAGCGCATCCGAAATCAACGCATGTCCAATACTCACTTCATCCAAAAACGGTACATTCTCCGCGAAATAAGTTAGGTTGTCTGCGTTCAAATCGTGACCCGCGTTGACTCCCAATCCGCACTGATGGGCAAATTCCGCGGCATACACATACGGAGCGACCGCATTTTCTGGATTTTTTGGAAATCCTACAGCGTACTCTTCTGTGTACAGTTCAATTCGATCTGCACCCACCGCTTGAGCGCCGGCAATCATGTCTGTGTTGCATTCCACAAAAAGCGAAACCCGTATGCCCGCATTTTTCAATGCGGCTATTGCTTTTTTCAACAGTTCTGCATGGGTCACCGTATCCCATCCCGCATTGGATGTCAGGGTATCGGGGGCATCGGGAACCAAGGTGACCTGGTTTGGCTTGGTGTCAAGTACCAATGCCATAAAGGATTCCTCTGGGTATCCCTCCACATTGAACTCTGTAGTCACGAGTTGCCGCAACGCCCGCACATCGCTATAACGAATGTGGCGTTCATCGGGCCGCGGATGAACCGTAATGCCTTGTGCGCCAAAAGTCTCTATCTGTTGCGCAGCCAAAAGAAGGTCGGGGGTATTGCCGCCTCGCGCATTCCGCAGGGTGGCAATTTTATTGATATTTACACTGAGTTTCGTTGACACAAGGCAAAGGTAAATACTGTAAGTTTGGTCTATGATTCCGCAGGAACTTTTGTTGACTGATTTTTTGCCGATGTCCTTTCAGGCTTCAGAAGAAGAGTGGCTCCCTTTGGCGAAAATAAAAGGACTTCGACACTATCCTTCCGTAGATGAAAAAGGAAGTTGGACCGGTCTGCTGGGCTATTCGGTGGGACAAGCGCCTGTGTTGATGAGCCATGGTCATTTCCTAGATGCACTGCGTCTTTTTGGTACGTTCGATGTGGATATCCTGCCCGTTCTAAACAGCGAAGGCACGTTACTTGGCTGTCTATCCTTGACGGATTGCGCTCGATTCCTGGGCCACACCTCAGGAATAGCACAACCCGGCAGCTGGGTTGTTTTTCAAGTTTCCGCGCGCCAATTTCGACTTTCCGAGGTGACGCGTTGGGCAGAATCCACGGGCTCTAAGGTACTGACAGCTTTCACAGAAGTAGTGCCCTCCGAAGAGCCGCGCGTACAGGTGACTTTTCGTGTGGAAGCCGTAGATCCAGCCGATATTTTGGAAGCATTGGCCCGATACGGTGCCCTATCCTTATACTCTTCTCCTCCGAGTGTGCAGCATCAAGAAAGCCATGACAATCTGGAACATCTTCTCCGGTACATGCGTTTTTAAACGATTATCTTCGTTTAAATTTTGGTTGTGACATGACCCATACTTTTGCTATTTACGGAAAACGCATATCGGAGGAAGCGATGCCGTACGTGGTGCGCATTCTGAATTATTTGCAAGAAAGAGGGGTGGCAACACACCTATACAAAGGATTCCAAGAGCGCGCCAATACGCACTACCAGACGGACTGGAATTATCCTGTTTTTAAAACATCGGAAGAACTGCATGCATTGGCTCCCGACTTATTGCTCAGCCTGGGTGGAGACGGCACCATTCTGGATGCTTCAACGTTGGTGGGCAGATCGGGAATCCCTATCATGGGCATCAACACGGGTCGCCTCGGATTCCTGGCCAACCTCACGAAGGTGGAGGGTCTGGATGCGCTGGAAGCCGTTTTACGAGGAGATTACACCATCGAGGAGCGCAATTTGATACAAGCGCAATCCAAAAACGACAATGTCCTCTTGGATCCAAATTTTGCTCTCAATGAAGTGGCTGTCAGTAGAAAAGGGACAACCAGCATGATTTCTGTTCACGTTCATTTGGATGGCCAATTTTTAAACACCTATTGGGCAGATGGATTGATAGTCGCTACACCCACCGGCTCAACGGGTTATAATTTGAGTTGCGGGGGACCTATTTTGATACCTGGATCAGACAATTTTATCATCACCCCTATTGCGCCGCACAATCTGACCGTACGCCCTATCGTTATCCCTAACAGCGCAGAAATATCACTGCGAATAGAAGCACGACGTGAAGATATGTATTTGGCCTCTTTGGATTCTCGACTCTATTCTTTGGACACCGAAACAGAGCTCGTTTTACGTCGCGCAGATTTTCGGTTGCGATTGGTGCGGACCTATGGGCAAGATTTTGCTACAACCCTCAGAAACAAGCTTTTATGGGGGTTGGATGTCCGAAATTAGGGCCGAACATTTTGCTTGGGGTGCAGTATCTTTACCTCCTTTCCATTTTACCCTGTGAAATCGCACTTTTTCTCTCTTCTCGCCTTGTTTTTTTACCTCCCTGTTTGGGGGCAGGCGGTGCATGAATTGGGCGCTGGAGTTGGGGGTACTTTTTTTCTGGGCGATGTGGGGCCTTACGGTGTTTCCGCGCCGAAAAGAATGCAATACAGCGGTTTTTATCGTTACCAAACACACCCACATTATGCATTGCGCGTGAATTTTGCCCAGGGGTCCTTTGCCGCATCGGATAACGAAAGTGGTTTGCCGGAAAGACAGGACAGAAATATGTCCTTTTCTACCGACTTCTGGGAAGTCTCACTGCGGGGCGAAATCTTCTATTTACCGCAAAAAATGCGCTCTTCTTCCCGTCAATTTTCTCCCTATTTGTATGCAGGCGTTGGCGTGATGGGCTTCACTCCCAAGGGTCTGTACCAAGGGGCATGGATTCCTTTACAGCCGCTAGGAACAGAAGGTCAGGGCACACTATTAAACCCAGACCCTCTGTACTCTCAACAAACGGTTGTATTGCCTTTAGGAATGGGAGTTCGTTTACGGGCCAGCGATTTATGGACGGTCGGCGCGGAAGGTGGATGGAGTTTTACCACCTCGGATTATTTAGACGATGTATCCGGATCCTATGTCTCAACGGCAGGGCTGCTTGCCTTGAAAGGCGGCGCAGCTGCTTATTTTGCCGACCCCTCTCTCGTTGTGCGGGACCGAACCGGATTGCCGCGGGGAAACGAAAGTACCGAAGATCTTACAGCCCATGTACAGCTATATGTCGCTCTGCATCTAGAGACTTTTTTGGAGCGTTGCGCTGATTTTTTGCATTTTTAACCTGTGACTGCTCTTTCCCCACAATCCTTGCCGCAACACGTCGCCATCATCATGGACGGCAACGGGCGTTGGGCCAAAAAACAAGGCCTTGCGACCCGCATCCGAGGACACGAAATTGGCGTGGAAGCCTTGCGTCGAACCACTTCGGCGGCGGCAGAAATAGGCATTCGGTATTTGACGGTCTATGCCTTCTCGTCGGAAAATTGGTCTCGACCCAAAGCAGAGGTCGATGCACTCATGCGCATTCTAGTGAGTAGTTTGGGCAAGGAATTGCCTACACTTCTTAAAAATAATATTCGTTTGAATGCCATCGGCGCATTGGATTCTTTGCCGAAGTCGTGCCTGAAAGAATTGAACGAGACCATGGCGAAAACCGCCCACAATGACCGCATGGTATTGACATTGGCCTTGAGTTATGGTAGCCGAGAAGAAATGGTGCACGCTATAAAAGGCATTGCTCAACAAGTGGCAGCAGGCGAATTGAAGCCCGATCAAATCGAAAGTTCCCACGTGGAACATTTTTTGTACACCGCTGGAATGCCGGATCCTGATTTGGTTATTCGCACCTCGGGTGAACAACGAATATCCAATTTCTTGTTGTGGCAAATCAGTTACGCCGAACTTTATTTTACACCTGTATTGTGGCCCGATTTTGACCGAAAACATTTAGAAGAAGCCCTGCTTTCGTTTGGAACACGCGAACGACGCAAGGGATTAACCAGCGAACAATTGCAATCCACCGTATCCGCCCAATGAAATATTTTCTCCCCCTCGTATTGATTCTTTTGTGGATTCCTGTCTCCGCACAAAGCATTTTTCCCTCTACATCCAAAACGCCCGATTGGCAAGCCGGTGTAGAATATGAAATCGGTGGTGTTTCTGTTACAGGCGCTGATGAGTTGGATCCTCACGTGGTTATCTTGCTTTCTGGCCTAACCGTAGGTGATCATCTCACATTGCCAGGCGAAAAAGTTGCCGAGGCGGTGAAAACCCTTTGGGGTCAAAAATTATTTGACGATGTTCAAATCTACGTAACAGAGCGACAAGGAAACCTTGTGTTCTTGACCATTGCCTTGAAACCCTTGCCCAAACTGAGCAAATTTTATTTCACAGGCCTCTCAAAAACCCAGCAAGATGCCGTGCGGGAATTGATCAAATGGCAACGGGGAGCTGTCGTAGGAGAAAACGTCATCAAGACCGGGCAAAATGCCATCGTCAAACGTTATGTAGAGAAAGGCTATCCAGACACCAAGGTGACTATCACTCAGGAGCCCGATTCCTTGTATCCCGGCACGGTCATTTTAGGAATCCATGTATCTCGGGGGGAGCGCATTCGCATTGTCGATATTGTTTTTGAGGGAAATGCATCCCTTTCTGAGTCTGTCTTGCGCAGAAAAATGAAAGAGACGCACCAATACAACAAATGGAACATTTTTCAAACGTCCAAGATGCTCCAGGACAAATACGAGGACGATAAACGCTCGATTGTGGCGTATTACAACCAGAAAGGATTTAGAGATGCCCGCATTGCCAGAGATTCTAGCTACCGTACGGCCGATGGTTTGGTACTTCAACTGGTGGTAGAAGAGGGCCATCCCTACTTTTTCCGAAATATTGAGTTTGTGGGAAACGCGGAATACCCCACCACTGTTTTAAGGGATATTTTGCGCATCCACAAGGGAGAGCGATACGATGCAAAGCGGTTGTACGAACGCATCAACGGAGATCCCAACGGCAATGATGTGGCCTCTGTGTATTTGAACAACGGCTATTTGTTTAGCCAAGTCAATCCAGTGGAAGTTCGCGTAGAGGGCGATTCCATTGATCTGGAAATTCGCATTCGGGAAGGTCGACCCGCTACTGTGAACAAAGTAATCGTGCTGGGCAACGACCGGACCAATGACCACGTCATTTACCGCGAGATCAGAACGCGTCCCGGCGATTTATTTAGCAAAGCAGATATCCAACGAACCATTCGAGAATTGGGCCAGTTGGGTTATTTTGATGCCCGAAATATCGGTATCACCCCCAAGCCGAACCCCGAAACAGGTACCGTGGATTTGGAATACACCGTAGTTGAACAATCTACCAGTCAGTTGGAAATGCAAGGCGGTTGGGGTGCCTACACAGTGGTAGGTACGTTGGGATTGAATTTCAACAATTTCTCTGCGCGAAACATTGGCAACAAATCGGCATGGAAACCGTTGCCTACAGGAGATGGTCAAACTATCAATCTTCGGGCCCAAACGAACGGAACCTATTACTCTAGTTACAGCGCAAGCTTCACAGAGCCTTGGCTGGGCGGAAAAAAACCGAACGCCTTTACGGTGAGCGCGTACCACAATATGATGAATCAAAACGGGGCCAAAGATTCTACCGCACGGAGCATTGCTATTACAGGCGTGAGCGTTGGTTTGGGACGTCGTCTGAAGTGGCCCGATGATTACTTCACGCTTCATCAATCCCTAGAGTACAAGCGATTCAATGTAAACAATTACCCCTTTATTGGCGGCAATTTCAAAGTGGGCATTATGCAGACTGTCCTTTACAATTTTTCTTTGCGTCGAGACAATCGCGACTATCCTATTTTCCCCACCCGCGGGTCCTCCGTGAGTTTGGTGTTAGAGGCTGCCCCTCCTATTTCTCTCTTGGATGGTCGAGACTACAGCAAATTATCAGACGAGGAACGGTACAAGTTTTTGGAGTACCATAAGTGGAAAATAAACGCTGAATATTATGTGAAGTTGGCCAAGAATACGGTTCTGCGCTCCTTCAACGAATTTGGATTTCTGGGGTCATACAACAAAGAATATGGTTTGCCCCCCGTGGAAAGGTATTACATGGGAGGAGACGGCTTGCAAAACTTTGTTTTGGATGGCCGTGAGATTATTGGGTTGCGTGGCTATACCAATTACAGTCTCACCCCCACAGGAGGAGGCGCCCTGTACACTAAATTCTCAACGGAGTTGCGTTACCTAGTTACCCCCAATCCTTCTGCCCAAATATTCCTTCTTGGATTTGCCGAAGCGGGCAACAACTATGGAACCTTTGCGGATTTCAGGCCCTTTGAACTCAAACGTTCTGCCGGCGTTGGTTTGCGCATTTTCATGCCGATGTTTGGAATGCTCGGTGTGGACGTCGCACATGGATTTGATCCACTCCCAGGACAGGAAAGCAAAAGCGGATGGCGCACTCACTTCGTCATGGGGCAACAATTCTAACGATGGTACAGATGAAGCGGATTCTCTCCCTCCTCTTGGTCCTTGGGGCATGGATGATTTTTTCCACCGAAGGCTTCGCGCAGCGATTGGCCTATGTCAACACGCAATACGTTTTGAACAAGATGCCAGAATATTCTCAGGCCAAAAAAGAGCTAGACCGGTCAACCGTGAAATGGGAAGGCGAGATCCAAGTTTTGTTGGACGATGCCAGCGCCTTGACACTAGCCCTCGAGGCCGAAAAAGTACTCTTGACCCCCTCCCTTTTGGAGGAGCGTCAAAAAGCGATCGAATCCATTCAAACGCAGGCACGTTCTTTGCAAATGAAGTATTTTGGGCCCGAAGGAGAATTGTATACAAAACAACAGGAGTTAGTGAAACCATTACAAGATCAAGTCTTCAGTGCAGTTCAAGACGTAGCCCGTAAGAAAAAATTGGATTTTGTATTTGATCAAGGAACCACATTGGGCGTTCTATACGCCGCCGAATCCAATGACATTTCAGAGGAAGTACTTCAAAAGCTAGGAATCAATTAATTTTTTAAGACATTTGCACCATGAAAAAAATCGCCTATATCGCCGCCCTAGCCCTGATGGGAGCTACCCCGGCCGTTGCACAAAAAATTGGCCACATCAATGTGGATAGCTTGTTAGTGATCATGCCCGAATACACTGTGGCCATGGAGAACTTGCAAAATGAACAAGCCAAAATGGAGGCTGAAGCCAAAGAAATGCAGGCTGAACTAGAAAAAGGAGCGCAATTGCTGCAAGCCAAAGCAAATGAGTGGACAGAATTGCGTCAAAAACAAGAGCAGCAGCGATTGCAAGAGGCCTATTCCAATATTCAAGAGTACATGCAAAATGCACAGCAAGTATTGCAAACCAAAGAAGTAGAGGCCCTTACTCCTATTTTGGAGAAAATGCAAAAGGCCATTGATGAAGTGGCTACTAGCATGAAGTTGTCGTATGTTTTGGATAGCTCTCGCTCCAAAGGGCAAATCGTTTTCTCCAAAAACGGTGAAAACTTGATGAAGTCCGTAAAAGCCAAGTTGGCGATCAAGTAATGAAGCCCATTGGGCTTTTTGATTCAGGCGTTGGGGGGTTGACCGTAGCCAGAGCATTGGCTGAGCGGTTACCGCACCGACGCCTGATTTATTTTGGAGATACCGCTCATCTGCCCTATGGAGACAAATCTCCTGAGGCCATTCAGTCGTATTCTCGAGGAATTGTCGATTTCTTGCTATCGCACGACGTAGAAGCCATCGTGGTGGCATGCAATACGGCCACCGCCGTTGCCATAGAATCACTGCGCGCCTATATAGATCCTTCTGTGCCCCTGTTCAACGTGATCGACCCTGTAGTGACCGAAGTGGCACGACTCCATCCGCAAGCGGTCGGTGTCATTGGAACCCGAGGAACGATTGCCAGCGAGATTTACCCTCGCCGCATAGCCGCCGCAGGGGTGTCTACACGCGTGAGCACCTTAGCGACACCTCTATTGGTACCCATCATTGAAGAGGGCTTGGCGCATAGTCCCATTTTGCGCACCACATTGCATCATTATTTGTCTCAACCAGAACTGCAGAATATTGAATACTTGATTCCGGGCTGCACCCACTATCCTTTATTGACGGAGGAAATTCAAGCTTTTTATGGGCCTTCGGTTCAACTATTGGATGCCCCCGCGCTGGTAGCCCAGTCCGTGGCGGAAGCTTTGGAACCTAACGGCAACGCCAACCTACCTGCCACAACGGATCATCGTTTTTTTGTCAGCGACTATACGCCAACCTTCCAACACATTGCCCGACAATTTTTTGGATCCGAGGTTGCCTTGGAGCTAGTCAGCCTATAAATTCATTGCAATGGCCACCATTTTACCAGTCCAAGGAACGTCTCCTGTAATCCCTTCCTCCTGCACTCTTATGCCCACGGCAACCGTAGTGGGCGATGTCGTCATGGGCGAGGAATGTTCCGTTTGGTTTAACGCCGTCATTCGCGGTGACGTTCACAGCATTCGGATGGGCCATCGGGTGAATGTTCAAGACAACGCCGTTATCCACTGCACCTACCAAAAATACCCCACGACCATAGGCAACAACGTTTCCATCGGTCACAATGCCATTGTGCACGGATGCACACTGCAGGACAATGTCCTTATTGGCATGGGCGCTATTGTGATGGATGGATGCGTAGTGGAATCCAACTCGATTGTTGCGGCAGGCGCGGTAGTCGCTCAGCACACCCGCATTGGAACGGGCGAGGTATGGGCGGGAATTCCGGCAAAAAAAATCAAAGAGATTAGCCCAGAACTTCAATCGGGGGAAATTGAACGAATTGCCAAGAACTATACCCTTTATAGTTCGTGGTTTAAAGAAATTTAAACGACCGGAACAACATCGTCCACCAAAGTGGGAAGCATCCGCTGTAAAATATTCTTTATTCCACTCTGAAGAGTCATCGTGCTCGATGGGCAGCCCGCACAAGCTCCCTGTAGTTGAACGCGCACAATTTTATTCTCGTAGCCCACAAAAGCGATATTTCCTCCGTCTGCCGCAACGGCAGGCCGTACATATTCTTCCAATATTTCTATAATCCGGGCTTCAATTTCAGACCGTTCTGGGAGAGCCTCTGTGTCTGAAGAAGGGTCTTTAGATGGCGTAGGCACTTTGGGTGGTACGGGAGCGGTCAAGACAGGATTTCCAGCCGTAAGGTAATCTGTGAGGAACTGACGAATCTCCGTAGCTACCTCGTCCCACTCCACCACATTGTATTTATGGATTGCAATAAAATTGCTCGAAATAAACACTTCTTTCACAAAGGGAAAGTGAAAAAGCTGCGTCGCTAAGGGACTGGGCTGCGCCTCCTCGATGTTTTGAAATTCCACGTGATCCTGCTCGATGAGCATTTTATTGGCCACAAATTTCATGACCGCCGGATTCGGAGTGGACTCGGCATAAATACTCATAGGGACACGGTGTATTTCCATAACACAAAGGTATTGCACGGGCACTAAGTCTCCCGAAAATTCGTGACCTTTACCACGCTATGTTGAAGAAAATCAATCCGACCCAAACGGATGCCTGGAAGGCCCTGGAAATCCATTCTCAAAACGCCAAGCATTTACACCTTCGTGATCTTTTGCAAGCAGACCCACAGCGGTTCGATAAAATGCATGTTCACTTGGAAAGTCTTTTGTTGTTTGATTATACGAAACACCGTGTAACGGAGGAAACCCTGTCCTTACTGGAACAGCTTTTCACGGAAATGGATGTGCGCGGAGCACTTCAAAGTCAACTGAGAGGGGAGCGCATCAATGAAACGGAAAATCGCGCGGTGTTGCACACCGCGCTCCGCGATCCACGCACTGAGCCCTTATTGCTCGACGGAGAAGACGTTCGGGCTTTAGCAAAAAGCGAATTGAAAAAAATGCTCCGTTTTGCAGAGGCCGTACGCTCCGGAAGGAAGCGAAGTCATACGGGAATGCGCTTTACACATATTGTAAATATTGGAATCGGCGGATCAGACCTGGGCCCACGTATGGCTGTAGAAGCGCTCAAACCCTTTTCTGATCGCGCCCTAACCGTACATTTTGTAGCCAACGTAGACGGCTCTGATCTCCACGAATGCCTGCAAAAAATAGATCCGGAAACGACCCTTTTTATCATCGCCTCCAAAACATTTACTACGCAAGAGACCATGGCCAACGCAGAAGCGGCTAAATCGTGGTTGATTCAACAGTTGGGAGACGCTCAATGCGTGGAGAAACATTTTGTGGCGCTGAGCACGAACCATGAAAAGGTAGCCACCTTTGGCATCTCCAAGAAAAACAATTTTGGATTTTGGGACTGGGTTGGTGGACGCTACTCCGTCTGGAGTTCCATTGGATTGCCTTTGTGCATCGCCATAGGCTCAAAGGCCTTTGAATCCTTCCTCTTGGGGGCGCACAACATTGATTTACACACGGAAAACCAACCTTTTAGACAAAATATACCGATGCTTATGGCGGCCTTGGGTATTTGGTATCGAAATTTTTTAGGCGCCACTAGTCATGTCGTTTTGCCCTATGATCAATACCTGCATCGTTTTGCCGCTTTTTTACAACAGGCGGACATGGAGAGCAATGGAAAATTTGTAGACAGATCAGGCAATGCGGTTGATTACCCCACGGGGCCGATCCTTTGGGGGGAACCAGGCACGAACGGACAACATGCTTTTTATCAATGGCTTCACCAGGGCACAGAATGTCTTCCTGCCGATTTCATTGCCTCTGTTCACCCACAACATCCTTTACACGCTCACCACGCTAAATTGCTCAGCAATTTCTTGGCGCAAACCAAGGCCTTGGCGCTGGGACGACCCGCGGCAGACACGGCCTTTAAAGTTTTTGAGGGCAACCGACCCACTTCCACCCTTTTGCTGGACTCCTTGACTCCCTATGCTTTGGGCGCCCTGATTGCCTTGTACGAACACAAAATATTCTACCAGGGCGTTGTGTGGAACATCTTCAGTTTTGACCAATGGGGAGTGGAACTCGGCAAGGAAATGGCGAATGTGATTTTACCCGAATTAGAAGGGGAAGAATCATTAGGAAAGCACGATTCATCCACCTCAGCATTGCTGGAATACATACGCGCGCGGACAAAGGATTGATTTGAGCCCCTTTCCTTTTAGACAAATAATCTCTTGCAAATAAGGGCCGATACAGCCTGCCCAGAGAAAAACTCCGTTAAACCGTCATGATTTCGGCTTCCTTTTCTTCTGTCATTTTATCGATTCTGACAACAAATCCGTTGGTGATGTCTTGAATCTGTTTTTCTAAATCCTTGGCCATGTCTTCCGCCAATCCGTTTTTTTCCAATTTCTTGGCCTCATCCATGCCCTCTTTTCGCGCGCTTCGCACCCCCACTTTGGCGTCTTCTGCCGCCTCTCGGGACATTTTTACAAGTGTCCTCCGACGTTCTTCTGTCAATGGTGGGATATTTATTATGACCGCATCGCCGTTGTTTTGAGGATTAAAACCCAAATTAGCGTGCATGATGGCCCGTTCGATGTCATGTATGAGCTTCTTTTCCCACGGCTGCACCATCAAGGTGCGCGCATCGGGCGTATTGATATTCGCTAACTGGGACAAAGGAGTCAGTGCGCCATAATAATCTACCCGAACACCTTCCAGCATACTGGGATTAGCTCGTCCCGCGCGAATTTTTAACATCGCCTTTTCCAAATGGGCAATGGCTTTGTTCATATCCTCGGCAACCGACTCTTTGATAAACTGAATATCGTCTTCCATGATGAATTTTATTCTATCCAACTATTGACTATAAACTATCGACTATAAACTATTGACTATAAACTATTGACTATTTGACTATAAACTACTAACTATCAACTACTGACTAATGACTACTAACTACTTCGGCGACACCAATGTGCCCACCTTTTCTCCACTCACAACACGGGACAAATTTCCCGGTACGTTCATGTCAAATACAACGATGGGTAAATTGTTTTCGCTACTCAATGTAATTGCGGTGAGATCCATCACATTGAGTCCTTTTTCATACACTTCGGTGAAAGATAACGTGTCGAATTTTGTCGCCGTCGAATCTTTTTCGGGGTCAGCAGAGTAGATTCCATCCACCCGGGTTCCTTTCAAAATAACATCGGCCTCGATCTCAATGGCTCGTAAAGTGGCCGCCGTATCCGTGGTAAAATAGGGATTGCCCGTACCTCCTCCAAAAATAACGACACGCCCCTTTTCCAGATGTCGGATGGCACGACGACGGATGAAAGGTTCGGCAATTTTATCCATTTCAATAGCCGTTTGCAAACGAGTAAATACTCCCTCCGCTTCCAAAGCGCCTTGCAGCGCCAATCCATTGATGATTGTGGCCAGCATTCCCATGTAATCGGCTTGAACCCGATCCATGCCTTTGCTCGCCCCTTCCATTCCTCTAAATATATTTCCTCCTCCTATGACGATTCCTATTTCCACTCCTAGGTCTACAACCGCTTTTA
>CAMDTE010000011.1 GCA_945907425.1 Owenweeksia hongkongensis DSM 17368
GTTCCATCGGGTGCCCAGCCATGCTCATCATCACCGATCAGTTTTCGTTCCGGGTCAGCAGATAAGGTTGTTTTTCCGGTCCCGCTCAAACCAAAAAACAAGGCGGTATCCTGTGATTTGCCCACATTCACAGAACAGTGCATGGGCAAAGTAGCGTGGATCGTCGGCAAGAGAAAGTTTAAGGCAGAAAAAATACCTTTTTTAATTTCTCCCGTATACCCTGTTCCACCAACCAAAATAGTTTTTTCGCTAAAACAGAGAATAGCAAAATTCTTCTGGCGTGTTCCGTCCAGTAATGGATCTGCTTCAAACCCTGGGGCGTGCAATAATGTCCATTCCGGTGTGAATTGTTCGCGCTCTGCGTCGGTTAAACGGAGGAACATATTGTGAATGAAGAGACTGCATTCCGCCCACTCTGTCACGGTCCTAATTTTAAGACGGTAACGTGGGTCGGCACAGGCTTCTACATCTCTTACATACAACGTTTTCCCGGTGAGGTAGTTTTCTACTTTCTCGCGCAGTGCCAGAAAAGCATTTAACTCAAAAGGAAGGTTAACATCTCCCCACCAAACCGACGATTCCGTGAGGTGATCTTTGACGATAAATCTGTCTTTTGGTGATCTTCCCGTGAATTTACCTGTGCGGATGGATAAAACACCGTTCTGTGTTAATTCCGCACGGCCGGAGGCCAAGGCTTTAGCAGAAAGTTGTTCTGTGGGTAGGTTCCAAAGAGCTTCGTTAAGTTTCAGCATAAATTTCCGTTCAATGATTTTGCAAAGGTAGGGCTTGAGCGTGTACTTTTGGCGCTGAAAACCCCTCGGTGTTATGCAAAATATCCTGATTATTGGTGCCGGTCGATCTACTCAGAGTTTGGTAGATTACCTTTTGTTTCATGCAGAAAGCCAGGATTGGCAAGTTATAGTAGCCGATCGGAACCTTTCATTGGCTCAGTCAAAAATAAACAGCCACACGCGGGGGAAGGCCATAGAACTGGATGTCAATCAAGAAGAAGAGAGGCGTCGATGGATAAAAGAGGCGTCGATTGTTGTCAGTATGTTGCCTGCATTCATGCACAAAGAAGTAGCGAGCGATTGTGTAGCGCTAGGAGTTCACTTAGCGACGGCGTCGTATTTATCGGAAGAAATGAAGGCTTTGGGTGCAGCGGCCAAAGAAAAAGGCCTGATTCTTCTCAATGAAATTGGCGTTGATCCGGGGATCGATCATTTGAGCGCGATGAAAATGATTGATGAAATTCGAGCAATGGGAGGTGAATTGCTCGCATTTGAAAGCTTTACTGGGGGATTATTGGCTCCTGAAAGCAAGAAAAATCCGTGGGATTATATCTTTTCTTGGAATCCTAGAAACGTTGTTCTGGCAGGTGCTGGCGGTGCGGTTAAGTTCAAGCAAGAGGGTGAATACAAATACATTCCCTACAGCCAAATATTTCGTCGAACCGAGTTTATGGACATTCAAGGGTACGGTCGATTTGAAGGATACGCTAATCGAGACTCTTTGATGTACCGGTCAGTCTATGGATTGGATGAGATTCCGACAATTTATCGGGGGACATTGCGTCGCCCTGGTTTCTGTCGCGCATGGGATGTGTTCGTAAAATTGGGTTTGACGGACGATTCGTACGAAATGGAAGGGGTGGAAAACATGACACATCGTTCTTTCGTGAATGCGTTTTTAGCGTACCATGAGTTTAATTCTGTAGAAATCAAGCTCATGCATTATTTGCATATTGCGCAAGACGATGACCTGATGGAGAAACTGACCTGGCTAGATTTGTTCGAGGAAGTTCCCATCGGTCTAGATAAAGGAACGCCAGCGCAGATTTTACAGCATATTTTAGAGAAGAAATGGACCATGCAGCCGGATGATATTGACATGTTGGTTATGTGTCATAAAATTACCTATCAGAAGAATGGTTCAAAATACATACGCGAAATGAGCTTGGTGGTCAAAGGAAAAAATGCAGCACACACTGCCATGGCGCACACCGTAGGATTGCCGTTGGCGATGGCTGTTCGTCGTATTTTGGAAGGGAAAATCAAAGAAACCGGAGCCGTGCTTCCTATCACTTCCGAGTGGTATACGCCTTTGTTGTTGGAGTTAGCAGAATACGGAATTGTATTTCATGAAAAAGAGACTCCCTGCAAAGCTTAGGTTTGAAAGGGGAGGTGTGTCATAAACGCTCCGACAAGCTCTTCGTACCGAGCAGAAGGAGTTCCTTTGGAATCGAATAGAAACCATTCAGAGGGCTCCTTTATAGGGGATTCTACGCGCTGAAAGGCTATCAGCTCGCGTGTCTTATTCCCTCCTTCTTTTGTCACCACACGGTCCCATCGTACGGGATAAAACCCAAAGAGCGCAGCTATTTCTCTGCAATCAATGGAATCAGGCACCACCAAATGCACTACCGCATCGGGAGTGGAAAAACGAGCGCACCATTCCCATAAATCGTTCCAAGACAAGGAAGAAAGATGCCTTGCCGTTCTTTTGTCTTCGTTTGCATTCAGGGTTCCGTGAAAATAGGGTGGATTGCACACAATCGTCTGGTACCTTTCCTTGGGGATGACCTCTTGAATTCGTTGCACAAAAACTTCTCCGGCGTTTTTTGAGGAAAGGGAATGGCTTGCGTTTTTTTTGCATAACGCAGCACAGTCGCTAGATACTTCAATATAATCCATTCGATCCAAAGAAAATCGATGCTGCACCAAAAGCCCGATGACACCACAACCAGCACAGAGATCTATGGCTTTTGCGCCTATCTCAGAGGTGGCCCAGCAGCCCAACAGAACAGCGTCGGTGCCAATTTTCTGTGCGCAACCGCAGTGATCTATTGAAAAAGTGCGAAAATGAAAAGGCCTATTCTTGGAGCTCACAAGTAGAACAATTCCGAAGGGGCATCCAGGTGCAATACCCGATTTTCCCTATCCACCTTCACGATGAATTCATCCACACAGGGAATGTACACTTCTTTGCGCTCTTCTCCCATGGACAATTTCAACAAGGGTTGTCCCGGCCTGTCCAATACATCCAGGACGACGACCGGAGCTGTTACGCCTTCGTTTTGCACTGAGAACCCCACAATTTCATGAAAATAAAATTGTGCCTCACCCAGCGATGGCAAAAGAGTTTCTGGCAACCACACCGGTGAGCCCGTCAAGGCGGAAGCATCGTTTTCGTTGTCCACACCCTCCAGCGTTACTACCCACTCGTCTGAATGCAATGGCTTGATAGCGGTAATAAAAAAAGGAATCCCTCCTGTGGGTGTTTCCACTAGAAAGGATTCCAATTGCGAGTAATTCTCAGGATGATCTGTATCGAGTTTTAGAACAATTTGCCCCTTAAACCCGTGCTTCCGAGCTAGAATTCCGAGCTGGAAATATCCACGCATGCGGATTATACTTCTGCGCTCTCTTCCGCTGTGTCTACCGTTGCTTCTTCAGTAGTTGCTTCAATAGTTGCTTCTGGAGCCACTTCCGCAATCTCTACTTCAGCTGTCGCCTCAGAAGCTTCTTCAGCGGCGATAGTGTCGATCTCCTCATTGGAGGGGCTATCCACCACGTCTTCTTCAACAACTTCCTCTACTACGGGAGCGGGAGTATTTTTCACTACAATAGCAGCTGCTCGTTTTGCGTTGTAAGCTGCTTCTGCAGTCAACCGTTCCGCTTTGTTATTTTCTTTACCGGAAGCCAAAGAAACCTTTTTGTTATCGATGGCGTTTTCCTTGCCCTCTAACCAAGTGGTAAACTTAGCATCGGCTTGCTCGTTTGTTAAAGCGCCTTTGGCAACCCCACCCAACAAGTGTTTTTTCATCATTACGCCTTTGTAAGACAAAATGGCGCGGGCTGTGTCAGACATTTCCGCTCCTTTTAAAACCCAATCCAAAGCACGATCAAAAGCCAAATCAATAGTGGCTGGGTTGGTGTTTGGATTGTATTGACCAATTCGTTCGATGTAACGACCGTCACGTTTTGCGCGACTATCTGAAACGACGATGGTAAAAATTGCACGTCCTTTGCGGCCGTTGCGTTGTAGGCGAATTTTGGTTGCCATAGATTAATGTTTTACAAGGGGCCGAACCCCGGTTATTAATGAGGCGCAAATGTACAAAGAATTCTTAAAGCGGCAAGGAGGTAGCCAAAAGCATGTCGTGCTTGGTCAAAATACGGAATGTGTGTTCTTTAGTCTCCACTAATACAGCATTTTCTTCCTTCCCAATTCTGGAAATTACTTCGGCCAAAGGGGTAGAGGCCGAAACAATCTTTAATGGCGCCTTCATTACGGAGCGGATCAACGCATCCAGGCCTTTTCCTTGCGATAACGCAATCAATAAACACGACTCATCCACTACGCCGATATAACCGGTTACATCCCGAACCGGGAGTTGGGAGATGCCGTATTTCTTTAACAATACAATCGCGTTGGAAAGAGGTTCCTCCGTAGCAATGCTCACCAAGGGCAAGTGACTTTGTGTCGATACGGCGTCGCCTGCGGTGTGAATGGGTTCCTGTAAAAATCCGCGTTCACGCATCCAGTCGTCGTTGAAGACCTTCCCGACATACCGACTACCGTGGTCATGAAAGAGCACCACAGTGACACTGTTTGGGCCCAATAAGTGTTTCAATTGCCGCAATCCCTGAAAGGCAGATCCACTAGAGTACCCCAAGAGTAGTCCTTCCTTTCTAGCCAATTCACGTGTGGCCAATGCGCCGTCTTTGTCGGTTACTTTTTCAAACGCATCGATGAGGCTGAAATCAACGTTTTTCGGTAGGATGTCTTCTCCGATTCCTTCCGTGATGTAACCGTAAATTTCGTTCTCGTCAAATACTCCTGTTTCGTGGTATTTTTTAAAAACGGATCCGTAGGTGTCGATGCCCCAAATCTGAATTTTAGGATTCTTTTCTTTTAAATACTTCGCGACGCCAGAAATGGTTCCGCCGGTACCTACACCCACCACAAAATGGGTAATCCTTCCTTGGGTTTGCTCCCAGATTTCCGGCCCAGTAGACTCGTAATGCGCGTCTCTATTGTCTAAATTATCGTATTGATTGGGAAAAAAAGAGTGGGGAATCTCTCCATTCAATCGGCGAGCCACTGAATAATAAGAATCCGGATGGTCCGGAGAAACATGCGTGGGGCACACATAGATTTCAGCGCCCAATGCCCTTAAAACATCCATTTTTTCTTTGGATTGCTTGTCGCTCATAGTGCAAATGAGGCGATATCCTTTGACGACTGCCGCCAATGCGAGCCCCATGCCTGTGTTGCCAGAGGTGCATTCAATAATGGTTCCGCCGGGTTGCAATCTTCCGTCTTTTTCTGCCTCTTCGACCATCTTGAGGGCCATCCTATCTTTCGTAGAATGCCCTGGATTGAAGTATTCTACTTTTGCCCATACTTCCCCCGGTATGTCTTGAGCCATTCGGTTGATTTTAACCATGGGAGTGTTGCCAATCGTATCTAAAATGGTCTGAACAGGAGAAGGGACGGTGGGCATAGATCGGTTATTATAATTTTTTTGCGAAAGTACGCCGATAGGGAGTAGGGAGGCTAAGGTTTTTTGTTCCTTCCCGCAAGTTGTTTTCTCTCGCTACTAAATTGAATAAAGTGAGCGATTTCAAGGTGTCCACCATAGCGTTTCTCGCCTCGGTCAGTCCATCTCGGAGGCCACATAAATCCGGTGAGGCGCACTCCGGACAGGGTGTAAAAAATCGATGGGAGGCACACGGTTTCAGCGCAATAGGTCCCTCAAAGAGGCGCACGACATCTGCTACAGACATCTTTTCTGGTGATTGCGAAAGGAGATAACCACCGTTTCTTCCAGATATTGCCTGTACACACCCTGCTTCTTTGAGGGCTGCCATGATGTGTTCAAGAAACTTTTTTGAACAGCCTATGTGAAGTGCCAAGGCAGCAACCCCAACAGGCGCACCCTCCTTTTGTTTGGCCAAATGCAGCAATGCATGCAACGCATAGACGCTTTTCTTACCTAACATGACGCGTTACTCATAGATAGAATTCAAAACACCGGCCAATCGAATGCCCGCCTGTAAAAGACGTCTTTGTGCTGTGGCCAAATGGTCATAGCTGTAACGGTAACTCAAAGTGGTTGTCCCCTCCGAAGGATAAATTCCCATTCTTACTTGTTGGGATTCTCCAACCCAATCCCGCACATGACTTTTTTGCCACAACAAAACGGTGTCTGCCCCCACTTTGTCCAAATGTTTTGTGAGTTCTGTGTAGCTGAGCCCTTGATCTTCAATCATGTGTGTGTCCCAAATGGCGTGCAAGTTGGTATTTTCTCCAAACCATTTGATTTTCACATCGTTTCCGCCACGATCTCCGGGTTTGCCCACGTGAAGGGGCTGATGAACATCTCCAATCAAATGCACTAACATGCGCAGTGCCTGTCTCTCATCGCCATCGGTGAACTTCTTGTTTTTCAATTCTTTGATCAATCGTTCAATGGTTTGGACGACATCACCTCCAGATGGACAAAGGGCATCCGAGTAGGTGCACGTATCACAAACGGTGCAATAATGCCAAACATCCATGTGCGCGTGGCCTGGGTCTGATTTGATAAAATCCATCCACGTAGAGCTCATGGCGAGTGATTCTGTCAGTAAAAGGGCATTGATTTTTTTTTGCGCTTTGGGTGTCAGGTGGTTCCATGCGATTTCTCCTGTGACACGATGACCCAATTGTCCCCAAGCGAATGCGCATGTTATGTTAATGCAAAAGGCAAGGAGGGTTAAAACGATTCGGTTCATAATTTGATCTTATTTAAGGTGCAAAGGTCAAGATTGCTAGCGTAACTTGGCGACATGAACAAAGATTCCGCTTTTATTCATCCCACAGCCATTGTAGACGAGGGTGCGTCGATTGGCCACGGTGTTAAAATTTGGCATTTTTCTCACATTATGTCCGGCGCCGTGCTTGGCGAAGGATGTTCAATTGGTCAAAACGTTGTGGTGTCTCCCGAGGTTGTTTTGGGTCGGAATGTAAAGGTACAAAACAATGTTTCGCTCTATACGGGTGTAACGTGCGATGACGATGTCTTTCTAGGGCCATCGTGCGTATTTACGAACGTGGTCAATCCACGCAGCGCGGTTGTTCGAAGAGGGCAGTACGCAAAAACGCATCTCGGGAAAGGAGTGAGCATCGGAGCCAATGCGACCATTGTGTGCGGACACGATATTGGCGAATATGCTTTTATTGGTGCCGGTTCTGTGGTGACGAAATCCATTCCCCCGTATGCTTTGGTGGTGGGAAACCCAGCCAGACAAATGGGGTGGATGAGCCAATTTGGACATCGACTCGAATTCAATGAAAAAGGATGGGCGCAATGCCCAGAGAGCAAAGAAATATATCAATTAAACAACGGAATAATTACCAAAGAAAACCCATGAACTGGATTCATTCAACAAAAGAGCAACAAGAAACAACGGCTATGGTGGCCGAATCGGCACGAACCTTTGCAGAGACAAAAATCAAACCCCACCTGATGGAATGGGACGAGGCGCAACATTTTCCGAAAGATCTTTTCCGTGAAATGGGTCAATTGGGCTTTTTGGGCGCCTTGGTTCCTGAAGAGTACGGTGGCTCTGGCCTTGATTACCAAGGGTACATTTCTATTATCGATGAAATCTCGCAAGTGTGTGGTTCCATTGGACTGGGTGTAGCCGCGCACAATTCGTTGTGCACCGGCCATATCATGGCTTTTGGTACAGAAGAACAGAAAAGAAAATGGCTTCCAAGGCTAGCGACGGGCGAATGGCTTGGAGCGTGGGGATTGACCGAAACGGGCACAGGTTCTGATGCGGGGGGTATGAATACTACTGCGATCAAGGACGGTGATTTTTGGATTATCAACGGAGCCAAAAATTTCATTACCCATGCAATTTCCGCGGAAATTGCGGTGGTCATTGTTCGTACGGGAGAAAAAGGAGATGCTCACGGCATGACAGCTTTTGTGGTAGAGCGGGGAACCACTGGATTCAGTTCGGGTAAGAAAGAAAATAAAATGGGAATGCGCGCATCAGAAACGGGCTGTCTCTTTTTTGATCAATGCCGAATTCCAGACTCTCAGCGTATAGGTGCTGTGGGCGATGGTTTTATCCAATCGATGAAAATCCTTGATGGAGGTCGGATTTCTATCGCGGCCCTTTCCTTTGGAATGGCAAAAGGGGCCTTGCGCGCAGCACAAAAATACAGTCAAGAACGCGAACAATTCGGAAAGAAAATCTCTCAATTTCAGGCGATTGCATTCAAATTAGCAGACATGGCGATGCAAGTGCACGGGGCAGAATTAATGACTCGCCATGCAGGCGCACTAAAAGATGCAGGACACAAAATGACCCAAGAATCGGCGATGGCAAAATTATACGCTTCGGAAATTTGTGTTTCTGTGGCGAATGAGGGAGTGCAAATCCATGGCGGTTATGGTTTCACTAAAGATTTCCCTGCGGAGAAGTTTTACCGGGACGCAAAATTGTGCACCATAGGAGAGGGAACCTCTGAGATTCAAAAATTGGTCATCTCACGCAATTTATTCAAATCGTCATTTCGCTAAAGAGTTGGCGCTCATCTTTAACTCACCAATAAAATAGGATAGTTCAAAGCCGCAGGTTGGCTCCAAGCTTCCACGTAATTTTGAAATATGAGAAAATACATCATTGCCACCGGGTTGCTCTTTTTTCTGACCCTGACGACAGTTCAAGCGACGCACATGATTGGCGGAGACATCACATGGCGCTGTTTGACTTCCGGCCCTAATGCAGGTAAAGTAATTTTTCGCGTAGCGGTGTACCGCGAATGCGGAGGAGCCTCTTTCCAGACCTCTCCCATCACGTTGTCGTCCAGTAGCCCTGCGGGAGCTATTTCATGCTCCATTGTTGGCACTTCGACCAATGTGTCCCCGTTTTGTTATTCCGGTCAATTGGCCTGCGCAGGAGCTACTTCGGGAATGGGCGCCATTGAACAATTTATTTTTGAATCCGCTCCCGTTACCCTCAACGGAACGCCTCCGGCTACGGGTTGGACTTTTACATGGAGCCTGTGTTGTCGCCCCTCAGCGAATAATTTTGCCTCCCAGCCAGATTTTATGTTGCGTGCGGTGATGTATCCTTTTTCGCCCGGAGGAGTGGGAACGCCCGCTTTGAATATGAATCCTTGCTACGATGCTTCACCCAACTTCGCGGAAGCTCCTATCAGTGTCATTTGTTCCGGATATACCTATACCTATTCGCACAATGCGGCGGATGCGGATTTGGATGAGATGGAGTATTCCTTGACATCTCCGGTGACTTCTTCAGGAGGTTTCCCTGGAACACCCATACCTGCTACCAATGGATATTCTTGGACTTTAACCGGTGGTCCTGGACCGTTCCCCTCTTCCCCTCCTATGCAATTCAGTTCTGTGACCGGCAACATCACCATTACGCCTCAAATTGGTGGCCCCTATGCTTCTTGTGTAAAAGTACAAACCAAACGATGCAACCAAGTCATCGCAGAGGTGTGGCGCGATATTCCCATTGTTATCCGCACAGGTTGTCCTGCCATTCCACCTACAGGAGGAAGTACGGTAAACACACCCCCTTCTGTCCAATTGCAAAACAAGCCCGGTTTCGATTCTATCAAGCCCGTGTATGCAGCCAATGGTTCCATTGCTTATTACAAAGTATCTGTATTTGCAGGCAAAAAAGTGAGTTTTGGCGTCATTGCAACAGAAGGCCAATTGCTTCCCACGTTTGCTCCTCAGCTAATCGATTGTAAGCCTTTGGGACAACAGTTGGGAATTCCGTTAAACAACCCAAATTCCGGTTGTACAAACCCACCGTGTGCGACGGTAAAGCCGGCCACGGGTCAATCTTCGATTATCAGTCAGGCCACCATCAACGAGGTGGTGTTTGAGTGGCAAACGGACTGCGGTCATGTGAACACCGTCACGAGTTCGTGCGGCTTGACTTCGAACACGTATCCCTTTTTGTTGCGAATGACAGACAATTACTGTCCTGTGCCCGCAGCTCAGACGATCAACGTTTTAGTGGAAGTGAATTCAACTATTCCCACCCCTCCAGATTTGAGCAGTGCGTGTGTTTCTCGTCAGTCCAACGGTACCATTGATATCGACTGGATGGTGCCGGCAGATACGGGAACCAAATGGGATGCTTATGTGGTGTACCACAGCACATCGTCTACCCTTCCTTTCGTGGCCCTGGATACACTCTTCAATTTTAATCAGACGACCTTTTCGCATACCAATCCTACGGGAGGACCGTCTCATTACTATTATATGCGATCGTTGGGTGGTTGTTCCTTAACCTCGGTTCCGTCGGATACCATTTCCTTGATTGAGTTGGATGTGACCCCTTTCCCGCCGACCAATTCGTATGTAGCTCAATTGGTTTGGAATGCCCGAGCCAACGGGGATACAACGTCTATTTACCAGGTATGGAGACGCGGGACATTCTCAGCCTGGTCACAAATCGCAACTACCACCAACTTGAACTTCAACGACACGGTAAATTTGTGCGGAGACTTGCTTCGTTATCAAGTGCGTATCAACGGGGCTTGTTTTTCCACATTGGATAGTGGTCAGTTTTCGGATCAGATCAATACGGACGCTTTGGTTATTGATTCCATTTCTGTAACCTCCACGGGTGTTGTGATGGCCTGGAGACCCTCTACGTCTGGCGATGTTGTTAGCTACAAGATATTGGAAAATCAAAGCGGTAGCTGGGTTGCCATCGTCACGCTGCCAGCAGCTACTCCTCAGCCGTACACCTTACCTAATATCAATCCAAGCATCGAAAAGAAAGAATACAAAATCATTTCTGAGGATAGTTGTGGTAATCAGAGCAGCGATCTTTTGGTTGCCTACCACAACAACATCTGGCTGCATGAAAATATTGATCCGTGCGAAGGTATTTTACGACTGCGATGGAACTCGTACCGCGGATGGGCCGGAGGAGTGGGTCAATACCGTGTCCTCGCGGATGTAACACCCCCTGGCGGACCGACGCAAATCGGTGTACTGTTAGGCACACTGACCAGCGCTGACACGACTTTTTCATCTCGAGCGGTGAATTCAGGTTGGGGATATTGCTTCTATGTGCGTGCGGTGGATACTGCTGGCACTCGGTTTGCCACTTCCAATCAAAAATGTATGAATGGCCTTGTGGTCCAGCGTTCACGTTTATTGTACGCCGCCCGCACCTGGGTTCGAGCGGATGGAGCGGTAGATGTGGTGGCCTTTATAGATAAAGATGCGGACATCGTAAACTTTGATATTCAACGCGCAGATGAGCCGGGCATGCCGTTTATTAGCCTGGGTAAAATCCCTAAGCCCATGCAGGGGCCGTGGGAAATTCGATTTACGGATTACACAGCGCATGCGGAGTCCCATATCTATGAGTACCGCTTCGTGGCCACGGACTCGTGTGGTAATATTGATACAGTGTCCAATGTAGCTACAACCCTTTTGGTACAGGCTACCGCACAGGATAATTTAGTGACTCGCTTGATTTGGAATCGCTACCGGGATTTTGGTGGTTCGGTCAAAGAATACCAAGTGTGGCGCGCACAAACAGAATCTGGTCCCTTTACGTTGGCGGCCACAGTGGCAGGAGTCGACACTACGCACAACGACAACATTCGACCCTTTGGGGACAATACGGGTATTTATTGCTACAAAGTGGTGGCTATAGAAAAAAACAACCCGTTGGGATTTGTTGATTATGATGGGCAACCGTTCAAGAGCACATCCGGTGTAACGTGCGTGGAATACGTTCCTCGAATATTCATTCCCAACGCTTTCAATCCCAAATCCACCAACCCGTTGAATAGGGTGTGGCGTCCGCAAAACGTGTATGTGGAAAGAGGGTCGTACGAATTAATCATTATGGATCGTTGGGGAAATGTAGTATTTCAATCAAAGGACGAGACGGAAGCTTGGGACGGAAACACCAATGGCAAAGAATGTCCAATTGGGGTGTATATGTACCGGATGGAGTACAGATCAGTACAAGGGGAACCGCAATTACTGACAGGTTCTGTAAGTTTGCTTAGATAACGATTATTCTTTGTTCTTAAAAAGCCGGCCTTGCGCCGGCTTTTTTAGTACCTTTGGTTGCAATTTTAGACAAAATTGCCATGATCCAGAAATCATCCAAAGTAGTCGGCGAGTATTTGACCTACGACGACGTTTTATTGATTCCCCACTATTCTGAAATTTTGCCCCGCGATGTGGATTTCACGTCTCAATTTTCACGGAATATTGTACTACGCACTCCCATTGTTAGTGCCGCGATGGATACCGTAACGGAATCCACGATGGCCATTGCTATGGCGCAAGAAGGGGGAATAGGTGTTTTGCATAAAAACATGACAGCAGAACAACAAGCGGTGGAAGTCCGCAAAGTGAAAAGAGCGGAGAGCGGAATGATTATGGATCCTGTCACACTACATGCGCAAGCGACGGTGGGCGAGACGCGTAGGCTCATGACAGAATACCGCATTGGGGGTATACCCGTGGTGGATGCTCAGTCAAAGTTGATGGGCATCGTGACCAATCGTGATTTGCGTTTTGAAACGAATGACTCCCGTTTGGTTCAGGAAATCATGACCAAAGAGAATGTGATTACCGGACAGGAAAACACAACCCTTGAAGAGGCCGAAGTAATACTACAGAAAAATAAAATAGAAAAACTGCCCATTGTTAAAAAAGACGGAACCCTGGTGGGTTTGATTACCTACCGGGATATTTCCAAAAAGAAAAACAAACCCAATGCGAATAAAGATGTCTTGGGCCGTTTACGGGTTGCGGCAGCTGTCGGTGTGACGCCAGATATCGTGGATAGAGTTTCTGCGCTGGTGGAAGCGCATGTAGATGCCATAGTGATTGACACAGCCCACGGACACACCAAAGGAGTAGTGGACGCGCTTAAAAAAGTAAAAGCGAAATTTCCGCAATTGGATGTTGTGGTGGGCAACATTGCTACAGCAGAGGCTGCAAAATATTTAGTAGCGGCGGGTGCGGATGCTGTAAAAGTGGGCATCGGTCCAGGATCCATTTGCACTACCCGCATTATTGCCGGAGTAGGTGTTCCTCAATTGTCCGCGGTAATGGAGGTGGCCGAAGCGATCAAAGGCTCAGGTGTGCCTGTCATTGCGGATGGGGGTATTCGTTACACAGGAGATATTGTGAAGGCTATTGCAGCGGGAGCAGACTCTGTGATGCTTGGATCTCTCTTTGCTGGCACAATGGAAGCCCCGGGTGAAAGCATTATTTTGGACGGTAGACGGTTCAAATCGTACCGAGGAATGGGATCTATAGAAGCGATGCAGGCGGGCTCTAAGGACAGGTACTTTCAAGATGTAGAAGACGACATCAAGAAATTGGTCCCGGAAGGGATTGTGGGTCGCGTTCCGTACAAAGGAGAATTGGCAGAGGTGATGTACCAATTCATTGGCGGATTGCGCGCCGGAATGGGTTATTGCGGAGCCAAAGACATCGCCACACTACAAGAAACGGCCAGGTTTGCTCGAATTACTTCGGCCGGAGCAGCGGAAAGTCATCCGCACGATGTCACCATTACACGAGAAGCTCCCAATTACAGCCGTTAAGGTTCTGTAGGGGCTCCCGCGTCGTATTCTTCAAAACAGGCCAATAGACTGCTGAGCAATTCGTAGTCGGTGGCGCTTTTGATTTGGGATCGATTCAATCGACAAAAAAGTAAAAATTCCTCTACCCGTTCACCGTTCAATCCGGTGAGCTCGAACAATGCCGTGCGGTTCGTGCTTTTGGATAGTTTTTCTCGGTACGATTCCGCCTCCAAAAGGGCTTGAAGTTCTCGTAATTGGCGGGGTCGATTCCCCAATTGATCGTATAGAAAATCAATAGGGTTAGCGATGGTGGGAGCTTTGGAAATTGGTGTGAAAATTTCCTTTCCTGTGGGCCGTGCAGGCGGGCTAATTTTGATAGCCTTTGGAGCGTTGGATGTCATGCGATAGGCCGTTATAGGGACTTCGTTGAGCAGAAAATTTTGAGGCACAAGCACTACTTGAAGCGTGTCTTTCCCTGGCCGATACTGAGGAGGCACCAATTTGTAATGATAAGAATAGCTAGGACAACTCAGTACCAAGGTGTCTAAAGCCTTCGCTTGAATAATAAATACGCCGTTGCTGGAAGTGGTAAATGATTTTTCCGTTCGCGAATTCACAACGACAACATACGCTAGTCGTTCCCCCGTTTTCTCCTCGACTACTTTCCCACTCACGGTCCAAGATTGAGCGACTACTCCCCACGGGAGGAGCATACTGGCTGCTGCAACAAGTAAAAAGCGAAAGCTCATTCTATCCGCAAAGAAACGCGATATTTGCAGGACAATAGGTATAAACATCATGTCAGACGAGAACAAAGTAATATTTTCTATGAGCAGGGTTTCAAAAATCCTGCCTAACAACAACAAAGCGATATTAAAGGACATTTACCTTGGATTTTTTTACGGTGCGAAAATTGGCATCATTGGTCTCAATGGATCAGGAAAATCCACCCTAATGAAGATCATTGCAGGGATAGAGAAGAGTTTTCAAGGGGATGTGATATGGTCGCCAGGGTTTACCGTAGGGTATTTGGAACAAGAGCCGCATTTGGATGAATCCAAGACGGTGATCGATATTGTCCAGGAGGGAGTTCAGGAGGTGATGAACATCCTCAAGGAGTACAACGAAATCAACGACCGTTTTGGGCTGCCAGAAGTGTACGAGAATCCAGAAGTAATGGATAAACTCATGAACCGTCAAGCAGAATTGCAAGATAAAATCGATGCATCCAATGCGTGGGAAATCGATCAAGTGTTGGACCGCGCTATGGACGCTCTTCAATGTCCTGAGCGTGACACTCCTATTGCTGTGTTGTCCGGTGGTGAAAGACGCCGTGTGGCGCTTTGTCGTTTGTTATTGCAAAACCCGGATGTCTTGCTTTTGGATGAACCGACGAACCATTTGGACGCAGAGTCTATTTTGTGGTTAGAGCATCATTTACAACAATACAAAGGGACAGTTATTGCTGTTACGCACGATCGGTATTTCTTAGATAACGTAGCCGGTTGGATTTTGGAATTGGATAGAGGAGAGGGTATTCCGTGGAAAGGGAATTATTCGAGCTGGTTGGATCAAAAGACCAAGCGAATGGCCCAAGAAGAAAAACAAGTAAGCAAGCGAAGAAAAACGTTGGAACGAGAGCTGGAATGGGTACGCATGAATCCAAAAGGAAGGCAGGCCAAATCAAAGGCTCGTTTGAACAGCTACGACAAATTGATGTCGGAAGAACAGAAAGACAAAGAAACCAACTTAGAGATTTTTATTCCCAATGGGCCTCGCTTGGGTAGTCATGTAATCGATGCTGTCCATGTGAAGAAATCGTTTGGGGACAAATTGCTGTACGATGACTTGAGTTTTGTTCTCCCGCCGGCAGGGATTGTGGGAATTATTGGCCCAAATGGCGCTGGTAAAACGACCATTTTCCGAATGATCATGAAGCAATTACAGTCGGATGGAGGCGAGTTTTCGGTAGGGGAGTCCGTTAAAATCAGTTACGTAGACCAAACCCACGAAAAAATCCAACCCGATAAAACTATTTTTGAAATCATTGGAGACGGACAAGAACTGTTTGAAATCGGAAACCAAGTAGTCAATGCAAGAGCCTATTTGAGTCGTTTTAATTTCGCTGGAGGAGATCAAAGCAAAAAGGTGGGTGTGCTTTCCGGCGGAGAGAGAAACCGCCTCCATTTGGCCATGGCTTTGAAAGAAGGGGGCAATGTATTGCTTTTGGATGAGCCGACCAATGACTTGGATATTAATACGTTACGCGCGCTGGAAGAAGGTCTAGAGAATTTTGCCGGTTGTGCGGTCATCATATCCCACGACCGGTGGTTCTTGGACAGAGTGTGCACCCACATTTTGGCATTTGAAGGCGATTCCCAAGTGTATTATTTTGAGGGTGGTTTTTCTGATTACGAAGAAAACCGAAAGAAAAGAATGGGCAATGTGGAGCCTAAGAAGTTTAAGTACAAAAAATTGACGAGAGACCAATAACGCATGAAGCCCAGTTTAGCCAAAGGCACCCGTGATTTCATGGCCCAAGAAGTGGCCAAGCGGCGCTATGTGATGGAAATTCTCCAACGCCATTTTGAAGTTTTTGGATTTTCCCCATTGGAGACCCCCAGCTTTGAGAACATCGACACGTTGATGGGTAAATACGGAGAAGAGGGAGATCGGTTGATTTTTAAAATTTTAAAATCAGGCGACTTCCTGGAAAATGTTTCCGATGCTGCTGCCCCCAAGGTTTCCGAAATATCGGACAAAGCCTTGCGTTATGATTTGACGGTTCCTTTTGCTCGTTTTGTTGCGCAAAACCAAGGAAAAATCCCCATGCCCTTCAAGCGGTATCAAATTCAACCGGTGTGGCGAGCTGACCGTCCTCAAAGAGGGCGTTTTCGCGAGTTTTACCAGTGCGATGCGGATGTCGTTGGCTCAAAAAGCCTGTGGCAGGAGGTAGAATTGGTGGATTTGTATACCGAAGTATTTTCTTCTTTGGGTTTACCGGTTCTTATTCGGTTGAACAATCGAAAAATCTTAGCAGGTATAGCGGATGTGGTAGGACTTGGAGAACATTTGGTAGCGTTTACCGTTGCCGTTGATAAACTAGATAAAGTAGGCGTAGACGGCGTATTGCGTGAACTAGCAGAAAAAGGCATCGCAGAAGAAGCACTGCAACGAATCGAGCCTTTACTCGTTTCCAAGCGAACGTCAGAGGAGACCCTTTCTTTTTTATCTACCTTCTTATCCGGGCATGCACTTGGGCTGGAAGGCCTTTCAGAGATGAAGTTTATTTTGGAGCACTGCGCCCACCCTTCTCACATTTCCCTTGATTTGACATTGGCTAGAGGATTGAATTATTACACCGGTTCCATTTTTGAAGTTACCGCGCAAGGCGTATCCATGGGGAGCGTAGGAGGAGGAGGTCGTTACGATGATTTAACCTCCATCTTTGGACTGAAGGGGGTCTCAGGAGTGGGAATTTCGTTTGGACTGGACCGAATCATCCTGTGTTTGGAGGAGCAAAATGCTTTCCCTGCACAGGTGTTTCAAAAGGGTCCGATGGTACTTTTCCTACACCCAGAACAGGACGCCTCCCTTGTGTATTCAACCGTTCGCTCGCTTCGGAAAAGAGGACTTTCCGTTGAATTTTATCCCGAACCCGCCAAAGTAAAACGACAATACGAATGGGCAAACCTATTGAATATCCAATGGGTCGTTCAAGAAGTCCGGGACAATGGAGCTTCAATGCAATGGAAAAATGTCATCACTGGAGAGGTTTCTGTTGGGAGCGTTGAAGATTTTGTAAAACTTTTTTAACCGGCAAGTCCCTGACATACACTGTCCACGACCTCCTTTTCCTTTCCAAAGAGGACAGCGGCAAGCACTACATTTACTATCCATCTGCACTGTTTCTATGAAAAAAACATTCACACTGCATGCGTCTCTTTCGTGGGAAGAGTGGCAGGCCGTTTCCAAAGGTCAAGTACAGTTGGTTTTGGATGAATCTTCCTGGCAGGCAATCGATAAAGCCCACGCTTTTGTCTTGTCCGTAGCTCAGTCGGGCACAAAAGCCATTTACGGCATCAACACGGGCTTCGGAGCTTTGTGCAACGTTCCTGTGAGTCAGAATGATTTGGCTTCGTTGCAGCTCAATTTATTGCGCAGCCATGCCTGTGGCAGTGGGCCGGAGGTTCGGCCCGAGATGATACGTTTGATGCTGGTTACAAAAGTGTTGTCGTTAAGTAAAGGACTTTCGGGGGTTTCCCGTCAGACGGTACAAAGGCTTTTGGATTTTTACAATTACGATGTTTTACCGGTGGTGTTTGAACAGGGAAGTCTAGGTGCTTCGGGCGATTTAGCGCCTCTATCTCATCTTTGTCTTCCGTTGGTGGGGGAAGCAGAGGTTCGGTGGAAGGGGGGCGTGTATCCCTCCGCGCAGGTATTGGAAAAATTTCAATGGACTCCTCTTTCGTTAGGACCGAAAGAGGGGCTCGCTCTGATCAACGGAACCCAGTTTATGCTGGCCCATGCCTTGCAATTGGTTTTGGAAGGATTTTCCATTGGCTTTTGGGCAGATGCTTGTGCGGCATTGAGTTTAGAGGCCTTCGATGGTCGCTTGGAACCCTTCGATTCGCGCATTCAATCGGCAAGACCTCAGCCCGGCCAAGCATGGTCTGCAAAACGAGTGCGTGAATGGGTTGAGGGTAGCGAGGGCCCTTTGCGCGTCAAGGAGCATGTACAAGACCCGTATTCTTTTCGGTGCGTTCCGCAAGTCCATGGCGCTTCATTGGATGCATTAACCTATCTATCGCAAGTTGTTATTAATGAATTAAATAGCGCAACAGACAATCCGATGGTTTTTGCAGAGGAAGAAGAAGTTGTGTCGGCGGGTAATTTTCATGGACAACCCTTGGCGTTGGCGTTGGATTTTGCCGCTATTGCTTTGGCGGAATGGGCTAGTATTTCTGAAAGACGCTTGTATCAATTGGTCAATGGAAAGCGTGGACTGCCCGCGTTTCTAACGCCAGATCCCGGACTTCATTCCGGTTTAATGATCGTGCAATACAATGCAGCCTCTGTCGTAAGTCAAAACAAACAGCTTTGCACACCCGCCAGCGTGGACTCTATTGAATCCAGCGCAGGTCAAGAGGACCACGTGAGCATGGGAGCAAACGCTGCGACCAAAGCACTCAAGGTTGCCGACAATGTATGGCATGTTTTGGGTTGTGAATGGATGGCCGCCGCACAAGCGATGCATCTGCGGCAATGGAGCACGTCGCCTCTTTTAGAAAATATTTTGCTTGCGTACAGAGCGTGGGTAGTGCCGCTCGCCCAGGATCGCTACATGGCGCCCGATATGGCTGCTTCCGTGGAGTTTCTTCGGTCTGTGGCGCTGGATGACGCTACTGTTTATCCCACGCGTTCATAAGGACGGCGGCAATTTGAACAGCAGCGGTTTCTGTTCGCAGCCTAGAGGAACCAAGAGATAACCCCTGAAAAGAGGAGGCTGCCGCAAGGTCCCATTCCTTGGGAGTGAAGTCTCCTTCTGGTCCGATGACCACAAGCGTCTTTTCAAAAGGAGGCGGATTCCATTGTCCCAGGGTTTGTTTGGGAAGTTCCATGCAATGTGCCATTCCTTTCTTTCCATAATGAGACCCCCATTGCTGGACAAAGTTTGACCAAGGCGTCAGGGAATGCACGCGCGGAACGTGCCCTTTCACACTTTGTTTTGCCGCAGCCAAGGCGATTTTTTGCAGCCGCCCTTCGCTGGCATGTTTCCTTTCCGATCGTTCACACAAAATCAAATGGAACGAAGAGACGCCCAATTCGACTCCTTTCTCCACTGCCCATTCCAGGCGATCCATGTTTTTTGTCGGCGCGATGGCTAAACTCAAATGTCCCGGTACTCTTCCAAACGAATCTTGACGATCCTTAATGAGTCCGATGGCCCGTTTGGACGAAATACTTTCCAATTGAACAGTGAAAAGCGTATGCTGGCCATTGCAAACATGAATAATGTCTCCTGGTCTTTTGCGCAGAACCTTGTCCGCATGTTGCGCTTCTTCTGCGGACAAAACAATCCTCTCGTCTTCTTGTTCTCCGTAGAATAATTGCATCAGGCACCGATTTTATCCAAGTTCTTCTTGGAGTGTAAGGAGGCTCTTCTTTCGATGTATTCGATGATTGCGCTAGCCACATCGATTCCCGTCGTCCTTTCCACACCTTCCAATCCGGGAGAACTATTGACCTCTAACACCAAAGGACCGCGTTTGCTTTGCAACATATCCACTCCTGCAATTTGCAACCCGAGCGCCTTGGTTGCTAATAGGGCCATGTCCTTTTCTTTCTTTGTCAAGCGCACTTTTAGCCCTTTCCCGCCTCGATGCAAATTGGACCGAAATTCACCTTCCTCTCCTTGTCTCTTGTATGCAGCCACCACTTTTCCGCCCACAACAATGGTACGAATGTCTGCCCCGCCGGCTTCTGCAATAAATTCTTGCACTAAAATATTGGCATCGAGACCGTAAAATGCCTCGATAACACTTTTGGCTGCCTTTTTTGTTTCAGCCAAAACCACGCCCAAGCCTTGCGAACCTTCCAATAGTTTCACAATCATAGGAGCGCCACCCACTTGTTTGATGAGATTGTCAATGTCTGTAGGGTGTTTTGCAAAAGCGGTGCGCGGAACGCCGACACCTCGGCTGGCCAATATTTGCATGGCGCGCAATTTGTCTCGTGAGCGTACCAAGGCCAAAGAACTCAGTGTACAGTACACCTTTTTCATCTCGAATTGACGCAACATGGCACTGCCATAGGAGGTTAGCGAAGCGCCTATCCGGGGAATAATGGCGTCCACGTTCTCCACGACATGGTCGCCGTAATAAATTTCGTGTTCGCTGGGTTGCATCACCGCATAGCAACGACTGACATTCATGACTTTGGCCGTGTGACCTCGTGATTCTGCGGCTTCCACCAATCGACGGGTAGAATAGAGGTTCTTGTTGGCCGAGAAAATCAGAATATTCATACAGTATATTTTAAATCGAATCGGTAGGACAAGTTGCGTTTTTTTACGTCCACAACAAACCCTTCCCGGAGTAAATTTCGGCCCACCAACAACGGGTAGCGCATTTTTTCACGAGCGGTTAGGCCTACCCAAATCCGGTAAGGTTGTCGGTATATGCTAATACTCAAAAGAACGGCAAACCTTTCTTGCGACTCGCCAAAACTACTCTTGACGGCAATCTTTTTGTATTCCGTAAAAGAGTAAGAGGCTCCATTGTCCATCACAACACGGAGTGTGTTGTCTTCTTGGGATACCTGGGCGGAGGCACAATGCAAGGCGCAGTACGCGGCTCCGGTATCGATCCGAGCCGATAAATGGACCAATCCCACTTCTGGAATATGGAAATGGTCGGTCCTTCCCAATTGTTTTTTATCGGTCCACTTCATGATGCTTCGGGTCTTGCTTGAGCGGAGCTAGATAGGGGAGAGGCTTCACCGTACAACCATTGAAAGTATCCATCGGCGCCAATCATGGCCGCATTGTCCATGGTAAAAGCCATAGGTGGGAGGAAGAGGGACCACCCCTTTTCCTTTGCAATTTCTGTCAACTGACTTCGCAGGCTACTGTTCGCAGAAACCCCGCCGGCTATGGCTAGTGTCGAGAGTTTGGTTTCTTCCATGGCCTTCATGACTTTTTCTATAAGATGGTCCAATAACGCTTTTTGAATGGAGGCGCATAGATCCGGCAGCAAAGATTCTGGGTACTCGATGGAGGGTCCAAATTCTTTGGTGAGAACCTGCAGAATGCTGGTTTTCAGTCCGCTAAAACTATACTGTAGACCGGATATTTTCGGTTTGGCAAAGGCGAAGGCATCGGATCGGCCTCCTTGAGCCCACCGGTCAATGTGTGGTCCGCCAGGGTAACCCAAGCGCAGCATTTTGGCCGCTTTGTCAAACGCTTCTCCCACAGCGTCGTCCATGGTTTCACCGATGATTTCCATCTCTAATGGATGGCGCATCACCACCAATTGTGTATGGCCTCCGCTGGCTGTTAAACACAAAAAAGGAAAGCTTGGGCCCGGGTGGTTCGGACCCGTTTGTAAAAAGTGCGCCAAAATATGAGCGCGCATGTGGTGGGCATTGTAAAAAGGGATGCCCAAAGCCAATGACAAGCTCTTGGCAAACGAGTGACCAACCAACAAAGAACCGAGCAATCCCGGACCTTGCGTGCAGACGATTCCATCGATTTCGTAGAGTTTAATATCCGCTTCTTGTAGCGCCTTTTCCACCACTTCTACAATGGCTGTTTGGTGAGCGCGTGAGGCGAGTTCGGGCACTACGCCTCCATATTTTGTGTGCATCCATTGACTGGACACTACATTGCTTTTCACTTCCAAACCACACAACACGGCAGCTGCCGTATCGTCACAACTGGACTCTATAGCTAACAGACAGGGTGCGGTAGAAATCATACGGCAAAGGTAACGGGCAATGCCAACTTTTACTTGTTGTGAACCAAAAGGATAATAAAACCTCAAAATCTTCGCGATTCATCCGGCAGAATCTCATCGGTTGATCTTTTTTCCTAGTTCAGCCTTGGATACAGCCTTGGTTTCAAAATCAGAAATTCAAAACGATATAGGTCAATAGAAAGCCAAAGCGTTTAACAAAAACAACAATAACAATTCAACATTGGACAGACTGTCACCCTACACGCAGGGTGTTGGAGTTGAATTTTCAAAACAGGCGAACTCTTGGAAAGAACTCTTTACTGTTAAGAAAAAATCAAAATATCTGATTCTCAACGATGGTCAACCCATATCCTTCAATGCCGATGCGTTTGGTAGGATGAGAAGTCAATAATTTTACTTTCTTCACGCACAGCGCATGCAAGATTTGCGCTCCGATACCAAAATCCCGAGGGTCTGACATGCTCGGTTGTTCGTTGTTCATGTAGCCGCTCAGTTGTTGTGCCAATGACTCCGTTTTATTTTGGTTTTGCTGCAATGCGACAGCCACCCCTTGACCATTTTTGGCTATGGCCTCTAAAGCACGCATCCATTTGTTTTCTGGTCCGCTCGTCAACAAATCCAAAGCATTCAAGCCGTTGGGATGACTCTGCACACGAACCAAAACAGGTTGTTCCTGTTCCCACGAGCCGTAGGTCAGAGCCAAATGTTGCTGTCCTGTGAATTTTTGTTCAAAAACATGTGCCATGAAGGTGCCAAAAGGCGTTTCCAAAGGAGAGGACATTTTTTCCATCACAAGGGACTCGCGTTGGAGGCGGTAAGCCACCAAGTCTTCGATGGAAATCAATTTCAATTTCCATTCTTTGGCTTTTATCATCAACTCAGGCAATCGGGCCATGTCGCCCTGCTCGTTCATAATCTCCACTATCACACCGACCGGAGGCAAACCAGCCAATCGTGCCAAGTCCACTGCGGCTTCTGTGTGTCCTGTGCGCTGTAAAACACCTCCCTGTCGTGCCTTTAGAGGGAAAATATGGCCGGGACGATTCAAATCACTGGGTTTTGTCAGGGGATCCACCAAGGCCAAAATTGTTTTGGCGCGATCTTCCGCGGAGATACCGGTGGTAACACCGTTTCCATTTAAATCTACACTTACCGTAAAAGCGGTATGGTGAGGGTCTGTATTGTGCGCCACCATGGGAGGAAGCTCCAATGCATCGCAATATTCTTCGGGCAGAGGAGTGCAAATCAAGCCACGCCCATGAAGGGCCATGAAATGGATAGTTTCCTTGGTAATAGTGGCAGCTGCGGCTACGATATCGCCTTCGTTTTCTCGGTCGGCATCGTCTACAACGATGACCATTTCACCTTGACGTATGGCCGCAATAGCCTCTTCTATTGAATCCAATGTAATTTGGGTATCCACGGGTCTATATTTCTTCTCTTTTGGTGGGTTGCCAAACACTGGATTTGACGCCGCGAAGGTACCGGAAAAAGCCGAAAACCAAGGCCATATTCATGGAACAAAAATGACCTATGCTCCTCTTTATTCCGGGTCGTTGGGGTTCTGCCGTATCCCAAAGCCAAAAGAAGCCAATGACAGCAAAAAGTCCAGGGAGTACCCATTGTTCCTTTGCAATGGACACGAACAACAAGGCCAAGGATACAAAAGGAAATACCCAACGCAACACCTTGTGGCCAAAAAACACCCATCCCAAGGGGTACGGAGAGGTAAAAAGAACCGTCCAGAATCGGGCTAGATTTTGAAAATTCCCGAGTGAAATTCGAATTTTTCGCTGAAACTCTTCGCTTCTATCCACAGAAACATCTTCTGTGCAACGTGCTTCGGGTACCCATGCAATGCGCAAACCTTTTTTTGCAACCTGGAGAGTGACAAAAAAATCTTCCATAAAGGTATTCGGAGGAATGGGCTGCCATGCCTTCCGATCGATTGCATAGCAACCCCCTTCTACGCCCATGGGCAAATGGAAGGCAGCGCTTTCCCACTGTTTCAATCTATTTTCAAAATTCAAATAAAGGGACTCCTGTTGGGCAATACTGCTTTCTTTTTGGATTCTGTGGCCAGCAACGCGGTACGATATCCATCCACCAGCCAATGCATTTCCCCGCTGAATGGCTTGAACGAGAAAAGAAAGGGTTTCGGGTTCAAAAAATATATTGGCATCTGTTGCTACAATAATTTCACCCTTTCCCTTAGCGACCAATGCGTTGATGATGCCTGACTTTCCTGTTCTGTGCGGCATACGCACCAATTGAAACGCCGGGTGCTTCTCAGAAAAAGAACGAACAAGGGCGTCTGTGGCATCGGTGCTCACATCGGAACCAATCCAAACGCGAAAGCGATCGCTTGGATAATGGCTTGCCGCCAACGATTCCAATTTTGCACCAATGACCTTTTCTTCGTTGTATGCCGCAAAGACCACATCCACCATAGGGTAGTCCCTAAGTGGAATAGGCACTTCCACGGTGCGAGGGTTTTTTCTTTGCGCCATCGCCCAGGCAAAAAGAGGATACACTCCGTAGGGAATGAGCAATAACAACATAAGAATACTACTCATGTACCCATTGTTTTAATTCTTGCTGTAATCGAAGAGAAATCGTTTCGTCGGAAAAATGGAGTTGCGCATGGCGGTAGGCATTTTGAGCCAAAGACAAGCGAAGGGGGGCATCTGCTGACAAGGTACACAATGCGTTGGCGAAGTCTTCGCGTGAATTAGCTTCTAGGTAGTGGACGCCTGTGGTTAGGCCGAGTCCTTCCACACCTAAGGCTGTGGATACCATCACTTTACCATACACCATCGCTTCCAATGCTTTGATGCGCATACCGCTTCCGCTGTGGAGTGGTATGATAGAGATGCCCCATGGGGTGGTTGCCTCTTCGTACCCGCCTTCTGCAGAGACAAAGAGCACGCCGTCTCTTCTTTTTATCCACTCCAAGGGGCTGCTCCGAGACAAAATCTGTACACTGAGCGTTGGATTCATGGTTTGAACCAAGGGCCAAACGGATTCAAAAAACCACCGCAGACCTTCCGTGTTGGGCCACCAATCCAGTGCACCCAAATGAAAAATACCACTGGAAACAGCCGTTGGAGGTCCCGGCCAATGAGAGGCCGTGCACGGAACAGAAATCAACGAAGAATGAGGCTTCTTTCTGTGGATGAACCACGCAGCATCTGTTTCGGTGATAGTCCAAATAGCGTGTGCTTGTTGGGAAATCTCTTCCTCAAATCGACGAAGTCGCTGGTTTTGAATCGTCAAATACCATCGCCGAAAAAGACCCATGGGCTGTTGAATCGCTCTTTCCCAAACAAGATGCTCTATGTTGTGCGCCCTATAAACAATGGGCCCAGAAAATAGCGCGTGGAGAATAGGCCAGTAGATGGCTTGCGTGAAACCATCCATAATAATTACGTCAAACGACTTTTTCCTCAATAGGTTTTGTAAAACATCTGCGTAACGCTGCACATAAAATCGACTGGTCATGTACGATTCTTTGCTGAACAAATTTATCAGAGCACCCCCCAGGGTGGGTGTTGTGTTTGCATCGATGGCGTGCAATGTGATCGTAGCGGCAAGGGACGGCGGAACCTCGCCTTTCTGCACGTTGTGTTTTTGGGTATTCAGCGCCAGACAATGGATGTGATTTCCGCCAAGGGATAGACAACGCAACAAAGAAGCCATGGCTAGGCTACTTCCGTCTCTGCCTGGGAAAGGCACCTTATTGCACAGATGTAGAATGCGCATTTTTCCGTAAAGGATTCCAGGTGAGGTCGCGAGCGGCTGCAAAGGTCAAAAACACAGACAAGGGCAGAAGGATGATGTTGGGTAGCCAAATGGCTTGACCTGGGGTGAGGACATCGGACCTCCCCATTTTTTCAAAAACAATGGTCAGGACATAATAAATCAAAAACAGCAAGACGGAGAGCACGAAGGGAAGGCCAAATCCACCCTTTCTGATCATGGCGCCTAACGGTGCACCAATAAAGAAAAGCAACACGCACGCTACAGAAATGGAAAATTTCCTATGCCATTCTAACGAGTGACGGGCTGCTAATTCACGTCTGTAGGCCATTTCCATTTTCATCTGTTCCAGTCGTTCCAGTTGATTCTCCGCAGTAAAGATGGCATTTTGGAGGATTCTGTTTTGATCTAAAGCCGATTTACTTTCAAAAAAAGCCCGTCCCGTTGCGTGTGGATAAGTGGCAAGGGGGGTTTCTAAACTCCTGAGGGAGTCGGGTTCTAGGACGGAAAATCGAACGATGAGTTGGTGTTGAAATTCCTTTGTCCGGTCGCTGTAGGCGCTGTTCAACGAGTCAAGAGATACCTTCAATTGGGTTAGATTCAGCATATTGAATTGATTTGCGCGCTGCACCTCGTACAAATTGCCGGTTTCAAAAGTGGACATGTTGAATCGAAATCGAGCGGTGTCAAAATGGGCCCTAACATAAGGACGTCTCGTTCGTTCTTGCCGCGTATTGTTAAATACCTCTTCGTAAATGGAGCCCTCTTGCAATTCAATTTCCAACCAACGCCCGCCCGCCAAGGGAATCAATCGCCCGTAGGGAGAGGTAATCAATCGGTAATTTCCTTGCCCTCTGAGAGAATGATCGTAAATCATGACATCCCACACTTCATTGTCGCTTTTCTGTCCGATTTTAACGGTGTAACCCTCTAATCCGTGATAAAAGTATCCGGGTTGCAGGTTAAAAGTGGGTTTCTTCTGCGCAATATTGATCAATAGGTTTTCTCCTTTGAAGTTAGCCACAGGAATCAAATTGTTGCTCACATAAAACATCCCGATGCCCAAAACGGCCAAGAAATACCACAAGGGACGTGTCATACGGAAAAAGCCTACTCCGCCAGATCGAAGGGCGGCAAATTCATTGTTTTCTGCCAATTCACCAAAAACCATAATTCCAGCGAACAGGACGGCTATGGGTACAGCCATCGGCAAAACAGAGGCGCTCCAAAAGAACAACAATTGCAGTAAATACCAAGGATCAATGCCGCGTCCGGAGAGATCTTCTATGTACTTCCATACCATTTGCATCATTAAAATGAAAACAGAAATGGCCACTGTGCGGATAAAAATCCGCAAAAACGAACGGTTTAGGTATGCATCGAGCTTCCCGAACACAATCGATTACTTTCCTTTGGATTCGATGTAATCAAAGCCCGGATAAGAGGCTTTGTTAAACGTGACCACCGTCTTGTTCACTTTGCTGTTGACAACATAACTGTCCACAAGAAGGGTGGTAATGACATTGTTCAGGCCGAATTCTTGGTAAGAATACAATCGTTTTGTGCTCATGTCGATTCCAATAACGATTTCCCGCACTTCTTCCGAGGCCTTGGGTTTCATTCGCACGTATTTGATGGTTTTTCCGTTTTTTACTTCTTGACCTGCCCATGCGAAATTGGATCCGGTTTCGTACTTGCTCAGCAAAACGGAAGGGGAAAATTGACCAGAAGG
>CAMDTE010000012.1 GCA_945907425.1 Owenweeksia hongkongensis DSM 17368
CCGCCATCGTAAGACCAATCGACGGAACCCCCGTCATGGTATTGTTCTGAGAACATATTGTGGCGGAAATGCATCCGATAGACCTTGTTTGTATCCAATGTAAAGAACGGAGTATGTAAGGCGCTTTGCGTCATGGAAGAATAATTGGACGACAGTTTGGTCATCCAGGCTTTGCTACCGCTGTAGGCCTGTGAAATAACACTCTGTGCCGGTGTGCCCATTTCCCAGTCGTGGGTCAAATCCTTGTTCTTGTAATGCAACGGCAGCCAGGCCGGCGTCGCTGGATTTTCAAAATCGTTGCAGTACCCATTGCTTGTTGTAATGATTACCTCATCCAATGTGGTAAAGGTTCGGCACAATTGATCGTCTGAGGCCAAATTATCCTGCTTGTTGTTGGGTCGGGCCGATTGAACACACAAATTGTAGTTTCCGGCTCCGCCGTTGACCCATACTTGATCAAACTCGTACCAACGCGTAGAACCACGGGGTAGAGGCGGACTGAAAACAATCGTTTCGTAATTGGTCCATGCGCCGCCATTGACTTGGTAGCGCACAAGGCAGCTGTCCAATCGTTTAGCGCCCGAATTCTGTATTTTCACTTTTACGTGGGAGGTGTCACCGGGAATAATGATGTATTCACGAGTATCTACCAAAACGGGCGCGGCAGAATTTTGTGGTGGAACATACAACTCAAAGTCATCCATGGCCCATCCTCTTCCGCCGCTATTGCCCGCCATACGGAACCGCAAACGGAGGGGATTGGTATTAAAATTCCACACATTGAGCGGAATACTAGAAGAAACCCATGTGCCTCCAGAATTTCCAGCCCAACCGGGTCCGGGTAGTCCAAGAATATTGGGTGATCCATACGAGCTTCCGTACCAGTTTACTCCTACATTGACAGAGGTGGTTCCCAACAAATTCCATTGGTTGTTGTTGAAGAATTCCACACAACCACCGTCGTCTGTTCCAAAATCCCATTTGTGTTTGAATCGAAGCTCAGCGCCCACAATGGTGTCGAAATTATTCAAGGTGGGTACGCGCAACACTTCGTGACGCCCTGGGTGGTAATTGTCGTTTAACCCAGTGACCCAGGCATTGTTTCCAGAGGCAGCTGAATTGAAATTGGCCCCTTTATTGGGTTTTCCAAACTCCCACATTTGCATAGAGGTACCGTTGGAAATACCGGTAGCTTGCCCAAAGAAGCCCATTTGATCGCCAGCGCACCCCTCGAAATTAATCGGCCCAAACGGAATATTGTATTCTGTGGTTCCCGTAGAAATTCGCTGAGCGGTGTCATTGAAGGCATATCCGTCGCCGGCTAAAGTGGTCCATGCTTTGATTTCAAAGTCTCCTTGGTAATAGACCGGCAATGTGGTCAATGTATAGGATACGGAGGCTCCTGGAGCAATGTTTCCTGTGTAGGTTGCCGTATAAGTCACAGCTGAGGCTGGAGCGCAAATATCCTTGATGCGGAAGGCTAGGGGAACAGTAGTTTTGGCCGTCGTGCCAAAATTACGGATGGTCACAATGGGCGAAATAGTGGGGGTGGCAATCGCTGTTGAATTCACGGGTCGAGTGACGATTTCAATTCCCACATCGTTTGCTGCGCGATCGTGAATGGCCATGTTGTCGATGGCAACATCCGCTTTATCGCCTGCGTTGGTTTTGCGTACCACCAAGCGCAATTTCACGATTTGGTTGGCATAGGTGGACAAGTTCACGGTGAAAAACTTCCAATCGTTCGTTTGATCCGTATGCTGTGCGGGGGTTACGGCAATGGAAGCACTCGGTATATTGGTCCAGACGTTTTCTCCCACTTTCACCACCTGCACCGTGAAGGCATTGATGTCTGCGCCGTACATATGATAATAGAACGTGAGTACGGGATTGGTCATACCCGTTAGCGATATACAACGGGTACTCTGCCAGAAAGCATAGGGAGAATTACCGCCGAAACTTGCCTCCGTATAGAGATAGTTTCCTTCACAACTTCTGTCAAAACGGGGCCCTGTATTGGTCGTTGTGGTCAATCCATTTTCTACCATCCACGTATATTCCCCAGTAATAGGAGCCGGCAAGGCTTCCCATTCCGTAGTTCCGTACGTTCCTGGATTTAAGGCTGTTCCATTACCACTGGCCCACGTTCCGTCATCAAAGGTGAGCACGTGAGGGAACAATTGCAAAGGAGCCTTGTGCTCAATAAGCCGTGGACCTATGGTGTCATTGATTCTTTTGCTATCCCCAACTGCAGCCACAAATACTTTGAGAGTGTAGTTGGCAAAAGCAGACATATTCACTTTAGGCACAAAGGTGTACGAGGTGGTGTCACCCAAATTCAGTGTCTTGGTCAATGTATCTCTGACAATAATCGGCGGGTTGTTGTTGATCCACAATTTGTACCCCACCGGTATCCGGACGGTAGGGACGGATCCGTTGTTGCGCATAAAAACGCGGATAGGCTCAATGGCTGAATACGAACAAAACCCATTTTGGGGTTTTGTCCACGTCAACAATTCCATTTCCGCCGGTGCCGGTTCGTACACTTTGATGTCATCGATGGCCATATCGCCCAAATCAACCGTCGCTGCTCCTGTTTTTGTGGCCCGGAATCGGATGCGGATGTTTTTACCCAAATAGGGATCCAAATTGACCAAGGCTTTTTTCCATGCGGCCGAAGTGGTTCCTTGGGTTTGACCGGGAAGGCTGTATACGGCCAATTTCCAGTCAGGGGAAGCATTGGTTAAGGAGCTATTGGTGTCAATATCCAAGATCAAATCACCCATGTTGGCGCCAAACTTATGGTAGTAGAACTCCAGCACAGCGTGGTTTAAATTCTTCAATTGAATACAAGGGGTGATCAAGGTGGTATTGGCGCCGGCTGTTCCTTGAGAAGCTTCTGTGTACAGGTATTTTCCATTGCCCGTGGTGTTGTCTCCCGTAGGCCCTGTTCCAAAGGTTCCCGTTGACCCCGTACGAACCGACCACGCAAAGCCAGTCGACGTAGCCCCTGGGGTTACCGTCCAGTTTTTCCCTGTCGGTGGGTTGCTCGTTGGAAAAATACCTCGATGCGTCGTCCCTGTAGCCCCTGTGCCCGATCCGGCTAGCCAGGATAAGTTGTCAAAGGTTTCCGTCCAAGGGAAAGTAGTTACCACAAAGGGAAAGCTATTGGGTGCCGCCGTTCCGCATACCAAAGGCGGTGAGGGAGCTCTCCAAAAGGTATTGATGTTTGGGGTAGAAGTCAATGAAGGAACCCTCGTTTTATTCATACAGGAAGTACAATCGTACAATTCCAAGTACCAATCGATGGTGTCGCCTACAACCAAACCGGTAAAAATGTAATTGTAGTACGCTGAGTCTGGGCAGGCAGTAGTCAGGCTTGCCGTCATGTTCAGGTTTTGCCAGCCCGAATTGTTTTTGTTGTAAAACAAAACGACGCTATCGACACCAGAAGTGAGGCCTTGGGTTTTTGGATCGCGCACCCGCAAACGAACTTCTTCTGAGATAAAATACCGCGCTCCGATGGGTTCTTTGCGAGGATTGAAATTGAAAGTGTACGAGGGTGCCTGTAATTCGCAAGGAGCGGCATCCACCTTCACATTGTCTACAAACCATCCCGCTGGATTGGCTGCGCCCTGTGGAGATCGGTATTCCAGAATGAAACGCACCTTGCACTGGGCAAAACCATTGCCGGTTCCAGAGGGGCCTCCGCCAAGCAAGCTGGATACATTGAAGGTCTCTTGCGCCCACCAACTTTGAGTGGGCTGCGTTCCTGTTCCCGTGAGGGTGATCCCGCCCCAGTAAGGAAAACCGGAGGGGTTGACATAGGAAATCTCATTAAAATAGGGCGAAGCAGAAGAAAAGTTGGTGCTAGGTCCTTGGTAATGCGTATTGTTCAGTCGGGTCCATGTTGCGCCGTTGTTGTTGGATACCATGATGTATCCCTGTTGTCCAAAATGCACTTTGCAAATTTGATCGAATGTCAAACGAACGAACACATTTCCTACAGTAGAAAAGCTGTTTGTTTCAAAAATAATGGAATCGAAAGGAACCACTTTTGCATGGTATGATCTTCCAGGACTAACAAAAAAGGCCGTTGTATCGTTCCAATACGGCACGGTGGTGCTCGGAGTGGTATGAAAGGAAGTCACACTGTCTGGACCGCTTGGTAAATCGAATCGCTCATGAAAACGAGTGCTTACCAAAGAGGATTGGGCCATTGCGCTCAGGCCCATGAAAGCCACGAGGCCAAAAAAGAAGGTTCGAAGTGTTTTTTTCATACGTGTTTTATTGCGACGGCGCAGAAGCCCGCATCCAACAAATATAGGATTTTGCTGCAATTCTTACGACAGTTACCGAACAGAAACTCGGAAAAGTGACTCGTCGTTCAAAAATCCTTCCAGAATATCCCCTGGAGAAACGGGTCCAACACCCTCTGGAGTGCCGGTAAACAAATAATCGCCCGTTTTTAACGTAAAATATTGACTGATGTGAGAAATAATAGACTCCAACGAGAAAGTCATCTGGCGTGTATTGGCAGACTGCACGGTTCGCCCGTTCTTTTCCAATCGAAACGAAAGGGAGGCGGGGTCCAAACCGTCCAGAGAAATCCATTTACCCACCATGGCGGAACCATCAAAACCCTTGGCTTTTTCCCAAGGAAGCCCTTTGTTTTTTAAGTCCAATTGCAGGGTTCGGGCCGTAAAATCAATGCCAACGGTAACCGATTCCAAATACCGCAAGGCAAACTTGGGCTCTATGTGTTTTCCTACACGACCTATTTTAAAAACGACCTCCAGTTCGTGGTGAATATCAGTGGAGAACGCTGGGATGACAAACGGAAGGCCTTTGCCCAAAATAGCGGAATCCGGTTTGAGAAAAACAACGGGTTCCTCTGGGGTATTATTCCCTAATTCTGCCGCATGAGCCGCATAGTTTCGACCAACGCACAGAATTTTCATCGCATGGAAAGCCGAAGGGCCGTGAGGACTTTTTTCGTGTACAAGGGGAAATCGGCATTCAAAACCCACGAATAATAACCATTGTCCTGCAATAGCACTTCGCGAACCCGTCGCCCTTTGTATTTTCCAAAAGTGAAAATCTCTTGGTCTTCCGAGTCGAAAGCAATAAATCCGGCAAAATCAGCCACGCGCTGTCGGTTGCTGAAGTCGGACAAAAATCCAATTTCGTTTTGTAGTGTTTCTGGATAACGATCCAATTGTGCTTTCAAAACATGCAACGTAGCCATGACATCTGCCTCGGCATTGTGTGCATTTTCTAATTTTTCTCCACAATAAAAAGAGTAAGCGGCGCTGAGTGTGCGCTCCTCCATGCGGTGAAAAATATTTTGAACATCCACAGTCCGGCGTTTTCCCATCTCGAAATCAACGCCAACACGCAAGAATTCTTCGGCCAACAGCGGAATATCAAACTTATTGGAATTGAAACCTGCCAAGTCGCACCCTTCTAAGTACTGGAGAACTTCATGGGCTATGGTAGAAAACCGCGGGCACTCCGCTACCATTTCATCCGTGATACCATGGATAGCAGAGGCTTGTGGAGGAATAGGAATTCCTGGATTGACCCGCCACACCTTGGTGCGCTCTTCGCCATCGGGCATTACCTTGACCACGCACATTTCCACGATTCGGTCAGATACCACTTGCACTCCGGTTGTTTCCAAGTCGAATACGCAGAGCGGTTTGGTAAGGAGCAATTGTGCCACGATGCTATCAGTAAAGGTTAAATTTCACGGTTCACATCCCACGCCTCGAGGTAATCCGCTACTCGACGGACAAACATGCCGCCTAAGGCGCCGTCCACCACGCGGTGATCATAGGAATGAGATAAGAAAATTTTATGGCGAATAGCAATCACGTCTCCTTCTGGAGTCTCCAAAACAGCGGGCATTTTCCGGATGGCACCGACAGCTAAAATAGCCACTTGCGGTTGATTGATGATGGGTGTGCCCATGACGTTTCCAAAACTTCCCACATTGGTGATAGTATAGGTACCGCCCTGAATATCGTCTGGCTTGAGAGCGTTGTTTCTCGCTTTTACGGCCAGGCTATTCACCGCTTTTGTCAGTCCAGCCAAATTGAGGCTGTCTGCATCTTTGATGACGGGAACAATCAGGTTACCCGTGGGCAGCGCAGTGGCCATTCCGATATTGATGGGCTTGTGTTTGATGATTTTGTCTCCGGTCAAACTGATGTTGATCATTGGGAAGTCCTTGATAGCTTTCACAACAGCTTCAATAAAAATAGGAGTGAAGGTGATTTTTTCGCCTTCGCGCTTTTCAAAACCACTTTTCACGCGATCACGCCAACGTACCAGCTGGGTAACATCGGCCTCTACAAAACTCGTCACGTGAGGAGAAACGCTTTTACTCATGACCATGTGGTCGGCAATAATCTTCCGCATGCGATCCATTTCGATGATTTCGTCGCCAGGGAACATCGTGGGGGTTGGTGCTTGATGCGTTTTTCCTACCGACACAGCGACGGAGGCAGGCGCAGAGGGAATGCTGGTGGAAGAAGTAGCCCCGCCGGCTGTTCCTTTTGTTTGGATATATTTCAATAGATCCGCTTTGTTCACCCGGCCTTCGTTGCCCGTTCCAGAAATAGAATCTAGTTCCGGTTGACCAATGCCCTCTTTGCTCGCAATGCTTCTGACCAAAGGAGAATAGAATCGACCTTCAGAAGAAACAGGCGCCGCCGCAGGATCAATAGGTTGCAGCGGAGGGGATAGAATTACTTCTTCCGTTGAGGGTACAACCACCGGAGCAATGACTTCCTGTGTGCTATGGGTTACCCCCGCAACTCCTGTTTCAATAATGGCCAAGACAGCGCCCACTTGCGCCACATCGTTCACTTGAAAAAGAACCTTTACCAAAGTTCCAGCCACGGGGGAAGGGATATCACTGTCCACCTTATCGGTAGCAATGGTCAGCACGGATTCATCCATAGCAATGGTATCGCCCGGATTTTTAAGCCATTGGGTGACGGTTGCCTCGGCAACGGATTCGCCCATTTTGGGAAGTAGGAGTTCGAACTGAGCCATAAGGTGTGCTGAATTGTGCTGCAAAGGTATTGATTCGGCGCTTAACGACCCAAAAGAGTCCGCACAACCAATACCCAATCAACGTGCGCTTCCCAGTGTGTTTTGTACACAGCAAAGGCATCATCCCATTCGGCAGGTGAGGCATTGTTCTTCAATGGTACGGCGGGTACAGCACATTGCCGATCGCCAACCCACGATTCTTTTCCCACGACCACACTCGGCCAATGAGACAAAAAGGAACGACCTCGGTGAGTTATCATCAAAACAGGGGAAAGTAGAAGGAATACGAGCGATAGGAAAAGGTCCCCTTGTCGTTTTGTGCGCCTTTTTTCCGACAAAAACAGCCCGGTCAATTGCTCGGAGGACGTTTTTCCTTGGGTGTTTTTAGAGTCCGACCCGATGATCCAGCCCCGGGAAGGATAAGCATTCCGAAACCGCAACCCTTTCAAAGCAATCATGTGCGACACGATGTCATCCAACAAAAGCTCTTCGGGGTAAAAAAGTATTTCGGTAGCTCCGTACAAAGACAGTTGGACAGGCAATTGTTCTGGCGTACAAACACCCTCCCATTTAACCATCGCTCCGGTGGGAGGAGACATCAACGGCCAATTTTCAGAGAGGGCTTGCGCACTGCGTACGTGCAAAACGCGTCGCTGCTGGACAGACAACCATCCGATGCCCAGAAAGGGAAACAAACTGGCCAAGAGTCGGGCAAAGAGAGAAGAAGCAAGTGCCCACACAGCCCCCAGAAGAATCAAAGCCCTGGAGAAGCGCATTTCTTCTGGCAACAAGGCGTACAAAACCAGCGTCAAGGAAGTTCCGAGTACCCAACCCGTCATCAATCGACTGAGACGTACGGGCCTTTTATAGGTTCCGCTCCAAAGCCACCCCATGCACCATAGAAGCAGATAGAGGGGGACCATTCCGTACAAGTACGAATCCGGATAATGCCCACCGGAGGCATAGCGGTGATTTTCTTCCCAATACGCAATCAACAGTCGAAATCCGCCGTACCACAGGCTCAGATCCACCAAGGGCCATGCTATGGACTGGACTATGCGTTTTCCAAAGGACAAGGCAGCGCGAAACAACACCCCCAACCAAATAAAGAGACCAAAGCCCGCAGCGGCTCGAGGAGCAAAGTGTTTGTTGGCGAATAGCACCATCGCTTTGTAAAATACTTTGACATAATTCAAGCTGCCTTTTTTTGTGCTTTCCCCTTTGTAATGCAGGATGGGCGCAGATCCCAGGTATACATTTTTGTATCCGGATTGGATAATACGGTACGATAGGTCGATGTCTTCCCCGTACATGAAGAAGATCTCGTCAAACAACCCTGCTTTGTGTAGGGCTTCTGTGCGGATAAGCATCCATGCGCCGCAATGGACATCCACGGGCCCATCCTCTTCCTCTTTCAATAATCCCCAATGGTATCTTCCTAAGACGGGATGCTTTGGAAACAAGGCACTCAGACCAAATACTTTCGCGAAGGCTACCCAAGGAGTGGGCATCCCTCTTTTGCTCTCCGGTAAAAACACACCGGTCCCATCCACCATCCGACAACCCATGGAGCCAATCTCTGGGTCAGAATGCATCCATTCCAGGGCTTTTTGGATGTTGCTTTCCGTGACCAAGGTGTCTGGGTTGAGGAGAAGAACCAGTGGGGCACTGATGCGGTGCAAAGCTTGATTGTTGGCAGTTCCAAATCCTGGATTATGAGGATTGGCAATCACATGCACCCCTGGAAAATGAGAATTCACCCAGGCTGCGCTTCCGTCCGATGAGGCATTGTCCACCACAAAAACTTCCGTCCTGAGGTGTGTCGTTGCTTTCTGCAAAGCCCACAAGGACTGATCTAACCACACCAATCCGTTGTAACTGACTACGACAATGGAAAGTTCCGGTTGTTTCATCGGCTGAGCGTTTGTTCAAAGGGTAAGCGCTGTGCCAAAGACCGACTCAGGGTTACTTCATCCACATATTCTAAACTGTCGCCCACGGGTAGACCGCGCGCAATGGCAGTAAGAATGGCTTTGGAATCGGCCAATTTTTTATACAGGTAAAAAGCAGTGGTATCTCCCTCGGTCGTTGCAGAAAGGGCTAAGATAATTTCATGGACTCCTTGGGCTCTTTCTATCAAACGATCGATGGTCAAATCTGAAGGCCCTATGCCGTCCATCGGGCTGATTAACCCTCCCAACACGTGGTACACCCCTTTGAAAGTCCCCGTATTTTCCAATGCCAACACATCCCTAAGATCTTCCACCACACAAACAACGCGATGGTCTCTGCGCGTATTGGAACAAATGGAACAAAGCGGTGCATCGGACAGACTATGGCAGGTGCCGCATATTTGCACATCTTGCGCCAAACCCCGCAGTGATTCCGCTAACTGAAGAGTGGATTCCGGTGATTTTTTAAGCAAATGCAACGCCATGCGAAGCGCCGAACGACGGCCGATACCGGGCAGTTTGGCCAATTCCAGAACGGCTTTTTCAAAGGGCTTACTCGGTAGTTCCATGGTTGCGTAAAAATAAGAATCTTTGCACGCATGGAACCCATACATATTTTACTCCTCATGGCAGCGTATTTCGGGCTGCTCATTTTTGTTGCTCAGTTCACCACCAAGACCTCAGACAACGCCACATTCTTCACTGGAAATAGGCAATCGCCTTGGTATGCGGTGAGTTTTGGAATGATAGGTGCCTCTCTCAGTGGGGTGACATTCATTTCCGTTCCGGGCTGGGTGGGTGTTTCCAAAATGGCTTATATTCAAATGGTGATGGGCTATATGGTCGGGTACGCAGTCGTCGCTTTGGTCTTATTGCCTCTTTATTATCGTCTGAATTTGGTGACCATCTATACCTATTTGCGCAGTCGATTAGGGGAGGTGTCGTACCGAACAGGCGCGTGGATATTTTTCGTGAGTCGAATGATAGGCTCCTCTTTTCGGATGTTTATTGTCGCTAACGTTTTGCAATTTGCTGTTTTTGACTCGTTGGGTATTCCCTTTTGGCTAACCACCTCCTTGACGCTGATGTTGATTTGGGTATACACGTTCAAAGGAGGGATAAAAACCATCGTATGGACAGACACCTTGCAAACCGCCTTTATGTTGGGCGCAGTGGCGCTCACGGTTATTATTTTGAAAGAGCAGGTGGTTCCGGCAGGAGAATCTCTTTGGTCTCATTTGGTGACTCACGAGAATACACGCATTTTCTTTTTTGACGACCCGGCCAGCCCTAACTATTTTTGGAAGCAGTTCTTGGCCGGTATTTTCATTACGGTCTGCATGACGGGCTTGGACCAAGACATGATGCAAAAGAACCTGACGTGTAAAAACATCGGAGACGCTCAAAAAAACATGCTTTGGTTCAGCATCACTTTATTTTTTGTCAATGTATTGTTTTTAACCCTGGGTGTGCTCATCTATGATTTTGCTGCCTTGGAGGGAATGCAACAAACGGCGGACGCTCTCTTTCCAGCGATTGCTTTAGGGGGGTATCTCCCGTGGATGGTAGGTGCATTATTCATCACGGGGCTCATTGCGGCTGCGTACAGCAGTGCCGATTCTGCGCTGGCTGCCTTGACCACTTCCTTTTGTGTGGACATTTTAGACATAGAGAAGTTGGATGAAAAAAAGGCTCTTTCTCTGCGGCGATGGGTGCATGTCGGCATGACTGCCACCATGGCCTTGGTCATTGTGGTGTTCCGATATACTTTAGATGAAAGCGTTGTTTCGGCTGTTTTTAAAGCGGCAGGATATACCTACGGACCCTTACTGGGATTGTTTGCCTTTGCATTGCTAACCCCCTGGCAGGTTCGGTCCTGGGGAGTGCCCCTTGCAGCGATTCTAAGCCCCTTGATTACTTATGGGTTACAAGCGCACTCCATGGAGTGGTTCGGTTACACGTTCAGTTTTGAATTGATAGCGCTCAACGGATTGATTATGTTTCTCCTGATGGTCTTGTTGGCGAAAAAAGCAAATACCCCATCGCCCGTTAAGGCTGAATAACCAACGGCATAGTCGCCATACCTCGTGATGTTTGTACGCGTACCTGGTACAAACCCGCTGCCCAATCAGACACGGAATACTCCTGTAGGGTCGGGTTTTGAATACGAACCATCACCCGGCCGGTCAGGTCGACAAATTCAATCCTCTCTAGGTTTGCCCCTTGAATACTCCACGAAACTTTGTCTCGGGTTGGATTGGGATACAAAGAAAGAGACCAGGGTTGTTCTTGCAGCCCTATGCCGCTGACATAGATACTGGACGAGACAGAGTCTACACTGCAACCGTTCCAACTTTTCAACTGAACGGTATAATTCCCTCCGCTGGTATACACTTTCAAAGGAGAGCTCAGCGTGGAGTGGGTTCCATCGCCGAAATTCCAATCCCAAAGGGACGGTTGATTGCCGGATAGGTCAGTAAATTGAATGCTTTGAATGGCTGGGGAGGAGTAGGTGTAGCCAGCCACCACCGTGGGTCCTACACCTATAAACAAGGAGTCTCTGTCCGATCCGTTGGCATTGGTAGCGGTCAATTTCACCTTGTGAGAACCGACGCTTTGGAACACAACCGTATGCGGTCCGGCCCCTAAGGCACTCGTAGGAAAGGCGTTTGCCCCAAAATTCCAAGCGTACGAAGTACTGGTAATGGGTCCGGGCTGTTGGAAGACAATGGATTGTTGAACGCAGGCTGTGAGCAACGAGGATTGAATCATTGCCACAGCGGCCGGCATGGAATTAAGCGTAAAGTGAATATTATCGAGGTATAGGTTGTTGCCAAACCCATTGATGGACGCAAACCTGAATTTCACCGATGAACCCGTGAACGCAAAATTCACTGTATCTACGCGCCATTGACTACCCAGTGTCGGCGTAAAAATAGAAGTAGTGGCGGCCGTGGTGGGCAAGGTGGTCCCGTCCTTGTAATAACCCGTGGGCGACCATGTGACGCCGCAATCGGTGCTGTAATCGATCCGAAGGGCATCGGGGTAGCTTGCGCTGTAAGGGGCGTAGGCCACATCAAAATACAATTTCCCAGGGAGACTATTGATTTCTAACGTAGGCGTAACCAAGTAATCTTCCGCAGGGGGTAGATTGTAATTGTAATTGTCCATGCGCACGGCGTATGAGGTGCCGCCGGTGCGATTGGCTACCGTAACCCTATCCCATGTAGTGGCACCATCCGGGTTCAAAACACTCCACAGCGCAGGTACCCAAGAGCTATTAAAATCCTGCGCTAAAGGCAAGGTCAATCCGTTTCCTACGGTCACGGCATTGTTTGTTACCAACGTGTCTGTTCCGTAGGCATTGGTAGCGAACAAGGTAACCGAATAGGTTCCTGTGGCGGAAAAAAGAACCTGTGCCTGCACACTGGTACTGTCTGTTCCTCCCACATACGAAAAAGTAGTAGGGAAAATTCTCCATTTCCGTGACGTGGAGCCATTCGATGATTGATCTGCAAGTACAACGCTCTGCCAAATACACGCCTGGGCTGGGGTCGCTGTAAAGTGAGCCACCGGCTTGCTGGTCACTTCTTGGATGCTAATATCGTCCATGGCAATATCACTAAAGCCTGTAGCTCCTGTGTTGGCACGAAACCGCACGACAATATTCTTTCCTACAAAAGAAAAGAGCGAGATTTTCCATTGGAACCAATTGCTTCCTTGCGGCCCTGATTTAGGCGTCACGATATCGTTGTGCCAAACTCCATTGGCTTGCACATCCACATGTATTGTGCCTATGGTGGCGCCATCCATACTCAACCAAACACTCAATTCGGGCAGGGTAGAAGAGGTGAGATTGACGCACGGCAACAACAGGTGGGCCGTATTGTTAAAACAAGCACTAGCCTCCAAATACACATAGTTATCCATCCCGGTGGTGTGGTCCGCATTCGGCCCCGTGCTGGCCGTTGGAGTGGCCCCAGAAAAAGTTCGCCAATCGATATCATCTATACTTCCGTTGGGTGCATTGGTCAGCCCTCCTCCCAAAGGACACACCGTTGCTGCACAGTTGTTGGTGGAAGCGCAAAGGGTAAAGGAATCAAAATTTTGAATATACGGTAGGGTAGCGACCGCACCAGAGGCCACCACCGAGAAAAGAACAGTCAGGGTATCGTTGAATTTGTTCTGATCGCTAGCTAAATTGCTCCAAATCTTCAAACTGTACGACCCGGCAGTGGAGACATTGAGGGTAGAATTGAAAGTAAAATTTTGCAACGATCCAGAGGCAAACGGACCGGCGGCTGTCCCGTTTTGAATCGCCCCACCATTCAATCGGTAAGAAAACAAAAGATTGGAAAGGGTGTCCGTTCCGCTGTTGTGCCAAGTAAATTGAACCGGCATCGTGGAGCTCGCTTGGCAATCGGGGATAACAGTAGAAACGGGACTGATGGAGGCGACAAGGTGGATATCCTGTGCCAAAACACATCCTTGTAAGCCCGGCATTTTTTGGAATGCATTGCTCCGAGGACCGACCTTCCCTGCAGGTGTTACCGCGGCAATAGCAAACCAATGGCTTTGCGTGGAGGGAATAGCGAGCTTCGCGTACGTGGTGGGGACACTCACTAGCGAGTCCATGTATTTCAACCCCAATCGATAAACAACATAGCCGCTCGCTCCTGCAATAGCGTTCCAAGTCAACTTCAGGGTGTCTGGGCAAGCGTAGGAAACAGCAAGACCGGAAGGGATCCCAATGGTTTTCAAAGGTGCATTCACCACATCCGACTGGGTGCCCCGCGTAATCCGAAGCAATAAATTGTCGTTCACTGTGGTGGGCAGGGAGAGATTCGCGCTGCGCGCGCTGGCGGGCGCCGTTCCAGCTGAAAACCAGCTAACACCTCCGTTAGTGCTGAGTTCCAATGCAAAAGGAGTTGTTCCGGGCGAAGCATCCCATCGAATGGACTCCGTTGTTCCGGGTACGAAGGCTTCTCCTCCCGCGGGGTAGGTAATTTCCACACCATCAGAAACCAATTGGTACACAATCCAGTATTTTTGAGAACCGCTAGGGATGGATGCTCCGTGCACGACAAATCGGTAGTCTCCGGGAGTGGGTGCAAGAAGCGTCACCTGCTCTGCGTTGTTGAGAGTATCTATCGTACGAACCGCTAGGGAGTTCAGGGCCGTTACATTTTTAGAAGGATTCAATACCCAAGGAAGCCAGGATTGACCTGGCTTTTTGAGATGTCCATTGAGGTTATTTACCAAAGCGCGACCCGCATTGGCCAAGGCTTCTGTGTCCGTCCAATACAAAAGAACCCGAACTTCTGCTGTGCCAACAGGTACACTGATGGTGACGGAGTCTGTCTGACCTTGCGAAACGGAATCGACAAAAAACCAATTGTTTTCAATGGATTGTGTTGTCCGCAAAGCATTGACTCGGCCGTAACCGTATTGGAAATCCGGACCTGCATTGCCTAGATCATCCGCCCCGTTCATCAGTAAAGCCTTCATCAAACCACCGGCAGGCTCATTGCCGTTATGCGTGGATTTATAGGCATGGTTCAAAGAGGCCAACACGCCGGACACCCCCGGACAGGACATGGATGTTCCGGTTTTGGTTGTATAGCTGTTGGGGTTGGTAGTTGAATACACATTCGTACCTAAAGCGGACACATCGGGCTTGATGCGCCCATCGTGTGCCGGTCCGCGACTGCTCGAACTAGCAATTACATCGTTTCCCGCAAGATTCGCCACAGCGATCACATTCTTGCCTTGTTTGTGTCCGCCCGTGATATTTCCCCAACCAGACCCTGCGCCGTAATTGCAATTGGCCGTCCCGTTGTTTCCTGCAGAAAAGACGTGCATCAGTAGGGGATTTTGCCGTATGTCTTGATCGACGGTCAGCGTGTTGTTCGTGTAGCCCGCATTGCATCCATCGGAATACGAACTGGTCGTAATGCGCACAGCATAAGTGGAATAATGCGCATCCACTTGTTGCAAATTGCCAGGATAATTATAATACACCAAAGAGGCGCCGGGGGCATTTCCTTGTCCTTTGGGTTGCAGGTTTCCAGCACCTAAAATGATGCCGGCCACATGGTCTCCGTGATCCCCATTAGAGACACCTGAAAAATTGGCGAGGATACGTCCTTGGTAATCGATGTGCGGACCGATGTCTCCATCGTCCCCATGGCCGACCACCACGCCCGTCCCATCGTACTTCCGACCTCCGGCATACTGGGTTTGTATGGCGGAAATTCGGTGATTTCTACGACCAATCGTATTTTCAGGCACTTCAGGAGCCTCTCGCTGTTGCAAAAACCCAATGGCAGGCAGAGCCGCCGCTGCCCGCAAGAAAGCAGGAGCTATTCCAAAAGAAATATTTCCTTCTTCTTTATTGACATCCAGGATTTCCGCTCCCATCAAAGACAAAGCGTGGGCTGTGTTTTCCGTCTGTTGTACATCGTAACACAAGGCCAAGACATCCCAAACGCCTTTTCTCTCCACATAATCCGCCACGCGTCCTGAAGAGAGCATGGTGCTCAATTTCATTTCCGGCGTCAAAAGACTCGTTCCAACCAAAGGCAAACGAAGAAGGAGGGGCACCGCATCGAGACTCTCTTGTGCTGAGGGCATTTCTACCAAATAGGCATGGGTCGGTAAGTATCCCACCATTCGTATGTTTTTCTCTTCCAAGGAGCGCAATTCCCCGGGCAATAGTACCCGCGAAAAGGCCAAAATACGATAGGCCGTTCCAGAAGCTATTTCACTTTCTGACTGTTGACCCAACGCTTCAATACCGGAAGAAAGGAGGTACGTTCCGCTTTGGAAATGGACTTTCTGCGCGGTGGAGGAAAGCGTGTGAAAAACACAAAAAAGTAGGAGCAGTTTTTTCATGGAATACTATGTAGGGGGTGCAATTTCGGATACTTCCGCCATAAAAAGCCAAAAAGAATCTATTTTTTACCAACAGGCAGAATCCCCAATTGAGATTCCAAGCGGGTCATTATGTTGGAAACGGCAGGGCAAATGTTGGCGTTTATTTCAGTAATAGCCAGTATTTGGGCCTGCTTTCCCCGTTCGGTATGGGGATATTCCTTGCACGCTTTGGGGCGAACATCATAAATGGAACAAGCGTTTTGAGCATCCAAAAAGGGACAGGGCAACGATTGCAAAACCCAAACATTGTCTTCGTCCGTTCTGAGGTAAGATTTTTCAAAGTCTACTGATTTCATGCGTAAATGTGCTGCTACTCGATCCACATCCTTGTCTAGCCACAAGGGGCTAGTGGTTTTGCAACAATTCGCGCAAGACAAACAATCGGTCTTCGCAAATACTTCTCGGTGCAACGAGTGGATTCGCTTGTCTAAGTCCGCCGGAGGTCGATGCTTTAAATGCTTAAAAAGCAACGAAAAAACAGAAGGTTCTGAGCGGTTTTTTCTTCGCTTTCGAGTCATTTTTCTGTCAACAAGGAGTGGATAAGCGCTGTCTGCTCTTTTACATAATCGGCGTACAAGGTGGTGCTCGGCCCGCTGAAACCCGTGTGAATGGAACGAACACGTCCCTTTTTATCCAAAACAAGGGAGGTGGGGTATCCGCCGAAATGCTCCAGAGTAGGAAATACTTTGGCGATGGTGGCGGCGTTTGCCTTTCCAGCAAACAACACGGGATAGGGCAGAGCTAAATCCCTAATGCATTTCCCTAATGCCGTTTGGGCTGCCAGCCTATCCTCTGTTTTTTCAAACGCCACACCGATAATTTTCAATCCCTTGCTGGAAAATTCCCGGTATAAATCTGCGAAGAATCGAGATTCATCCATGCAATTGGGACACCAGGAACCCATGATTTGAACAATGGTAACCTGTCCTTTGGTCGCTTCCGGGAGAGAAACAACCTGTCCTGTAGACCAGTCAGGTAGAGAAAAGGCCACGGTTCCCTGCGCACTGGGTGAAAGGGTCGCGATGGTTTTTGGGTCCCGAAGAGCCGCTTGCGCATCGGGCTTTCCATGGAAGGGACGGGCGTATTTTTTTCCGCTAAAGTGATGCCCTTTCAGACTGCCATCCACCGAAATAGTGGCTTTAAAAACATAGGCGTGGATCCCATCAAAAGTGCTCAAAAACAATTCTTTACCGATCACATTTCCTTCCAAATAGCGGGTATCTCCGCTCTCCGTGAGAATACTTCCCTCAAATGACTGAAGTCCTGTCCGTTGAAACTCTCCGATAGCGGGCGTCGGTTCTATCTCGTTTGATTCCAAGGTCAAAGCATACTTTTCTTTGACAAGTGCAGGATATCCTTCGCTGTGTTCTCCTAGGAAACGGTTGAAATTGCCGCGTGTCATACGTACAGGGTACCGAACGTTGCCTGCATCGTACCGAACCCAATAACCTTGCAGCGTTTCCGTATCGTTGCTCACTAGCAAATGCAAGGCATTGTTGAATACGGGAAACTCAAAAACCAAAGAATCCCCCTTGGGCTCCACCTGACGCATCAAAATGTCTTCCTTTCCGTTGCGCAAATGACCGGTTGACCCTTCCGATCCATCCCATATGAAAAAGAAGGGCAGCAGGACGGAGTCCTGTAGAGTCAATTCGGCACGGTACATTGAAGGTTGTGCGTACCCGGAGGCACACAAGAGAAGGGTAGCTGCGAGGAAAGTCAGATTTTTCATTTCACAAGGATAAGATTTCTTTCGGGTATTGTTCCAAACGTTCATCCCCGCCATCCCCTACAGCGCAGAAATAGTATTTGATTTTGGGTTCTGTTCCCGAGGGCCGCGCTGTAATCAAATCGCCATTGACCATATGCCATTGCACGACGTTGCTCGCGGGCAAGTCCAAGGATTCTACCGTTCCATCGCTGTTTGTACGCGATTGGCTTTGATAATCGCTGATGGAAAAAACGGGTATTCCTGCCCATTGTTTGGCGGGTATTTGCCGGTAGCGATCCATAGTGGCTTGAATTTCTTCTGCCCCTGCGCGACCCTCTTTGGTGAGACTCACCAACCGCTCTCGGTACATTCCGTGCCGTTTGTATAATTCCTGGAGATGCCCATAAAAACTGCGTCCTTGGGCAAGGTTCCATGCAGCGGCTTCGGCAATCAACACGGAGGAGGAGACAGCGTCTTTGTCACGGACAAAATCACCCGTCAAGTAGCCATAACTTTCTTCCCCCCCGAAGAGATAGGATTTCACTCCTTCTTGTCGACGAATGAGATCGGCAATCCATTTGAATCCCGTCAGACACACCTGCATTTCCACCCCGTAGGAAGAGGCAATCGCATCCAAAAGGGGTGTGGTGACAATCGTGCGCGCAACAAAGGCGTTTTTGGGAAGTGTTCCTTGCGTTTTCCTTTGGTGGAGAATGTAATCCATTAATACAGAAGCCGTCTCGTTTCCGTTCAATAAAATCAATTGTCCTTTATTGTCCCGAACAGCAATGCCGACCCTGTCTGTATCGGGGTCGCAACCTATGACGAGGTCAGCACCTTCAGACTCTGCTTGGGCAATCGCCATGGCCAAGGCGGCAGGTTCTTCCGGATTGGGGGACACGACGGTTGGAAAGTTTCCATCGGGGAGGGCTTGTTCCGCAACGATGGACACAGAGGCAAACCCACTCCTTTTGAAAGCCTCGGGGACTAGCGTGATGGAGGTTCCGTGCAATGAGGTGAATACAATACGCAATTCTTTTTTCCCGTCCGATCCAAAGGTCAAGGATTCCAATGCTTTCCAGTACTGCTCGTCCATGTCTGCCCCCAGCGGATGTAATTTTCCTGAGCCTCCAGACCAACGGATGTCAGTGAGCGCGGTAGCGCGAACCGTGGTTAACAGGGCTTTGTCGTGCGGGGGTACCAATTGACCGCCATCGTTCCAATACACTTTGTATCCATTGTACTCTTTGGGGTTATGGGAAGCGGTCAAGACAATCCCCGCAGAAGCGTTTAACGCGCGAACGGCAAAGCTCAGTTGAGGGGTGGGGCGCAGTGCATCGAACAAATACACATCCACATCATTGGCGAGCAGGACACGAGCGACCTCCTGAGCAAAGGATTGACTATTGTTCCGTGAGTCGTACGCAATAGCTACAGAGGGGCGATGGTCGATTTCTTGTTTTAGGTAGGTGGCCAATCCTTGCGTAGCCAATCCGAGTGTGTATTTATTGATTCCGTTGGAGCCCAGACGCATGATACCGCGCAAACCACCCGTTCCAAATTCCAAATCCCGGTAAAAAGCTTCGTTGAACAGGGAAGGGTTGGATTCTCTCCAAGATAAAATCGTGGCCTTATCGTCCGGGGAAAGGGGAGAATCTAGCCACAGCTGAGCGTTGGCCAATGCAATAGGATCAAGCATGTCGGGCATGTGTTGGTGTGGCTAAGTTAAAGCCGCGCCATCTTAACTGCAGCAATCGCCGCTTCTGTTCCTTTGTTTCCGTATTTCCCGCCCGATCGATCCAGGCTGTGTTGCTCCGTTTTGTCTGTTAAAACACAGAAAATAACCGGCGCTACGCCCAGCGTATTGAGCGATGCAATGCCCTGCGTCACGCCTTGACAGACATACTCAAAGTGAGCCGTCTCCCCTTGAATAACACATCCAATCACTACCACCGCATCAAAAAAATCACTTTGGTGCAGCAGCGTTTTTGCTGCGTAAATCAATTCAAAGGCACCAGGGACATTGTACCTCACCACATCGTCTGGTAGTGCGCCGAGAGCTAAAAAGGTCTCCCTTGCCCCAGCAAATAAATTTTCTGTGATATGGCTATTCCATTCCGCCACTACCACCGCAAAACGAAGGCCTTTGGCTGAGGGAACTCCGCTCAAATCAGCGGCGTGAAACGGCTGTTTTGCCGTGGCCATCTTACTTTACAGTGCTCAATTTGGCTTCGCAGAAAGCAATGTCGCGATCCACCGTACTGCCTTCAGAAGACAGGGGATACTTTTCCTTGATGGATTGGTAAAAAGACAATGCCTCAGAAAAATTCCCTTCCATCTCTGATACGAGAGCCGCTTTTCTCAAAAACAAAGGAGTCAAAAATTCATTGTCTGTACCCTTGGCTGCTTTTTCGTAATACTCCACAGCCTCCTCGTTTTGCTTTAATTCCACAAAAGCGTCGCCAATGGATCCCAAAGCGGTAATGTCTAAAACGCCATCATTGGTTGAAAATTGATCCAACTCCTCAATGGCCTCAGCGGGTTGCGCCAAATCCAAATAACACAAACCAGCATAATAATGCGCTAAATTTCCGGCCTTTGTCCAACTGTATTCGTCGGCAATATCCAGAAAACCGAGCGCTTCGCCTCTGCCGTTCAATGCAGCTTTCACACTGTCTGCGCCAAATAAATTTTGTGCCTTGTACAGAGCACTTTGCGCTTCTTCTTCCATCGGCTTGAAAACAAATTCTTGCGCACCGAAATACAAGCCAACCACGGCTATCAGTCCGCCTCCTGCGTACAACAAGGCTTGTTTGTTCTTTTGTACAAAAAGCTCTGCTTTGTGCAGGCCGGCTTCAGCCACAGCTGATGTTTCATCGAGGATATCCAATTCTTTTTTGGCCATAGGAGCAAATGTTTTCTAAGTGCGCGCAAAGTTACGACTTTTGCACCATGCGCGACACAGTCCTCACACAGCTTCATGCGGTACAATTCAAGAACCACACACAACTGGATCTTGAGTTCTCCCCGACCCTCAATGCATTGGTCGGCAACAACGGCGCTGGAAAAACCAATGTGCTGGATGCTATTTATTACTTGTGCGTGACCAAAAGTTATTTTCATCCAGTGGACTCGCATCACATTCAGCACGATGCACCCTTTTTCGTGGTGGAAGGACTGTTCAACGAAGAGAAGGCTTCTCAACGAGTTAAAGTGCGTTGCGCATTGAAACGTGGCGGAAAAAAAAGTTTTACCGTGGACGATGTAGCCTATGATCGGCTGGCAGAACACATTGGACGATTCCCTGTGGTCATGATTTCTCCGTCTGATCGCGATTTGCTTTCGGAAGGGAGTGAGGTGCGCAGAAAATTCATGGACAGCATCATTGCCCAGTCCAACAAAGAATACTTAAATCATTTGCTGGACTATCAAAAGACCGTTCAGCAACGAAATGCGTTGCTCAAATATTTTGCGGCCAACCGAACGTTCTCATCGGAACAATTGTCCCTATACAACGAACGCTTGTGCCGGCTTGCGCCCAAAATACATACCGCAAGAAAAGAGTTTGTCAGCGCTTTCTCGCCCTTACTTCAGCGGTTTTATGACCTTCTGAGTGGAGGTCAAGAATCGGTAGATTTCTTGTATTCGTCCGGGTTAGAACACCATTCCATGGAGGAGTTGCTCCGCATGCACGAATCCAGAGATCGACTAACGCAATACACAACGGTGGGCATTCACAAAGACGATCTGGACTTTCAGTTGATGGGCCATCCTTTGAAAAGGGTGGGGTCCCAAGGACAACAAAAAAGTTATTTGGTGGCGTTGAAGTTGGCCAACTTTGCCCTATTGGTCGAGAAAATGGGTAGAAAACCCCTTCTTTTACTGGATGATGTGTTCGATAAATTGGATGCGCAACGGGTGGAGGCGTTGGTTTCCCTCGTGCAAGCACACGAATTTGGTCAGATATTTGTTTCCGATACGCATCCGGAACGGACGACAGACTTGGTGAAAAGAATGGATCCGAACGCGGCCGTATTTCCTTTGTAATGTAAAACCATGGCAAAAAGAAGCAGCACAGAGTCTTTGGGTAGCGTCATTCGTCGTTGGATGGCTCCTTTTCAGGCACAACCGCAGTACCGAGAGGCGTTGGCATGGTCTGCTTGGGAGTCTGTGCTGGGGCATGCGGTGCTTTCCCGGACACAGAAATTGTATTGGCGTGGCGATGTGCTGGTGGTTCACTTGGATTCTTCTGCCATGCGAAACGAATTGGACCTCCAGAAAACAAAAATCGCCGATGCGCTCCAAAGAGCGATCGGCGATGCAGTGGAAATAAAAGCGCTGGAATTGCGCTAGAATCGTTTAAAATTGCTCTTTTGCGCCAAAGAAAAAGGCGCCTTCAATCGCTGTATTTTCATTGGAATCAGATCCGTGTACAGCATTTGCGGAGATGCTGGTCGCGAAAAGACGACGAATGGTTCCTTCCGCTGCCTGGGTAGGATCCGTTGCACCAATCAAAGTGCGAAAATCTTCTACCGCATTGTCTTTTTCCAGAATGGCTGCTACGATAGGACCAGAGGTCATGTAATCTACCAATTCTCCATAAAAGGAACGCTCTTTGTGCACAGCGTAAAAAAGACCCGCTTCGTGGCGACTCAATTGTTGCATTTGCAGCGAAACAATACGAAATCCTGCTTCGTTGATCTTGGCTAAAATGGCACCGATGTGGCCGTTTTCCACGGCGTCGGGTTTTAGCATAGTAAAGGTCCGGTTGCCAGACATAATAATAAGGGGTTTAAAAGTGCCGCAAAAGTACGAAATTGCAGGGATGTTAGAACTACTCCATTACTTATCGGAAAAACCACGTCGAGTGGTTATTACTACCCATTGGAACCCAGACGGAGATGCGGTGGGAAGTTCGTTGGGATGGGCTCACTTTTTGCGTTCCAAGGGCCACGTAGTGCGCGTGGTATGGCCCAATGCTCCGTCAAAAAATCTGGAATGGATTCCGGGAGTAGGATCTTCTTTGTGTCTCACTGCAGAATCGCAAACGATAGAAGTTCAAGAAGTTATTTCCCAAGCAGATACGGTATTTGCCTTGGACTACAATACGTTTTCACGGGTAGGAGAATCGCTTCAAACGGTTTTAGAACGTTTTGATGGCACGACTGTTTTGATCGATCACCACCAACAACCAGACCCTCATTTCTCCATCGTTTGTTCAGACACAAAAAAGGGTTCTACATCAGAAATGATCTACGATTTGATTGCGGCGGAGGGTGCTGTGCACAGTTTGTCTTCTGACGCGGCGACCTGTTTGCTGACGGGAATCATCACAGACTCGGGCCAATTCCGATTTCCTTCAACCCAACCCGCCACCTTCCGCGCGGCAGCCGCCTTGGTAGAAAGAGGGGCAGAGCCAGAATTTATCCATCAATCCTTGTTTGACTCATCGAGTGTATCGAAGATGCATTTGTGGGGCCGCGCCATGGCGAACATGTCCTTCCAAGAAGGAGGGAAGGTGGCAGTTCTGGCTTTGAGCTCTCAGGATAATCAGGAATGTGGCTACAACAAAGGGGATACCGAAGGATTGGTAAACCAAGGATTGGCGGTGCAAGGAGTCCAAGTCAGTGCATTTTTCCGAGAAGAGGAGCAAGGGGTGAAAATTTCCTTCCGAAGCAAAGGGAAGGTCAATGTGAATGACTTTTCTCGTGAGCATTTCCAAGGCGGCGGTCACGCCAACGCAGCGGGCGGGTTTTTCCAGGGCTCTTTGGCCCAAGCGTTGCAGAAATTTGCAAAACATGCATCGGAGTTGTTTTTTTTAATACTGTTGACAATCCTTCCGTTAGCGTGTTCTCCCGCTCCTTCGGACGCACGAGAAATTCCACAGAAAACCGCCGAAGAACAGCAAGAGGCTTGGATACAACAGCACCGAGATCAACTGACCAGTGAGCGCAAAATATTGAATCAATTTGCGGCCGATAAAGGCTGGAAGCCAGAAAAATCGGGAATGGGATGGATGCGTCAGCTTTTTGAAATGGGCAACGGTGCACCGATTCAAAACAACGAACGCGTGGTGTTGGTGGGTCGTGCAACAGACTTGAAAGGAAGGGTTTTTTATTCCTTTCCTGCGCACAAACCGTGGGAGTTGACGGTTGGAAAAGACAACGCCGGAGAAGTGGGTTTGCACCAAGCACTCCTCGTGTCGAAGCGTGGAGATAGTTTGGTATTGATTTTGCCTGCTCATTTGGCGCACGGCGTCGCGGGAGATTTGAATAAAATTCCGCCGATGAGTCCTGTCGTTTATTACCTTCGCATCCGCTATTAAAAAATACAAAAAATGAAAAAGTTTCTTGCCGCAGTGGCCTTGTTGATCGCTGTTACTTCTTGCTCAGCCAAGGGATCAATCACCGTCAATGGTTCCAAAGTATCCGTCAACGATGGGTTGTACGCCTTGTTTCAAACCAATCAGGGAGATGTTTTGGTGCGATTGCATATGGATAAAGCTCCTTTGACGGTAGCCAATTTTGTTGCTTTGGCGGAAGGAAAACACCCTCTTACGGTGGTGAAAAAAGGAGAACCCTTTTTTGATGGGCTGATTTTCCATCGTTGCATTCCTGATTTTATGATTCAGGGCGGAGACCCAGACGGAACGGGAATGGGCGGACCAGGGTATTCTTTCTCCGATGAATTTGATGCCACTTTGAGGCACGATACCGTGGGCATTTTGTCCATGGCCAATAGTGGTCCTGCGACGAATGGATCTCAGTTTTTTATCACAGAAAAAGCCACTCCTTGGTTGGACGGTCGCCATTCTGTTTTTGGAAAAGTAATAGCGGGGCATGAGAAAATGGGAGCGATTTCTCGCCTTCCCCAGAACAGCTCAAACAAACCCAACGCAGATGTTCTTTTGCAGAAAGTAGTCATCGTGCGGGTAGGTAAAGCGGCGGAAGCCTTCGATGCAGCGAAAACATTTACGGATAAAAGTGCAACCCAAGCAGCAGAGCAAGCGAAAAAATCCGCAGCAGCGTCTTTGGTAGGTCAGGAACGCGCCGCACATTTCACTTGGATGGGTGACGGTGGTATCGTAGATCAATCGGCGTACGATAAGGCCTTTTCGCTTTGGAGCACTAAGGCGCGTACCTCTTCCAGTGGATTGAAAGTGATTATCATCAAAGAAGGTGCCGGCGCTGTGGTGGAAGCCGGGCGCAGTGTTTGGGTTCACTATGCAGGTTATTTGTCCAATGGAAAACCGTTTGACACCAGCGTGAAAGAGGTAGCCCTGTTGATGAACTCGTACGATCCCAGAAGGGAGCCCTACGAAGCCTTTAGTGTGATTGCGGGCCCCCAGGGACAGGTTATTGAAGGATGGAAACAAGGGCTGATTGGCTTAAAGCAAGGAACCCATGCCAAATTGATCATTCCCCCTTCTCTAGGGTATGGAGCGCAAGACTTGGGCGTCATTCCACCGAATTCTACCTTGGTGTTTGATGTGTGGATCGAAGACGTTAAATAAATAGTTTTATATACCCTTAGTGCATGTTAATAGCTCATTTTCACACAAACCGCGGAACGATTTCCGTTGAATTATTTTACGATAAAACCCCGATGACTGTGGGTAATTTTGTTGCCCTGGCCCAGGGTATTCAAAAAAATCACGCCAAAAAACTGGCCACACCTTACTACGACGGATTGTCTTTCCATCGGGTGATCAAGGATTTCATGGTGCAAGGAGGTGACCCGCAAGGAACGGGTGCCGGCGGGCCGGGATACCAATTCCCTGATGAATTTCACCCCGAATTGCGGCACGATGGACCCGGTGTTTTGAGTATGGCGAATGCCGGTCCCGGAACCAATGGTTCCCAGTTTTTTATTACCCACGTGGAAACCAGCTGGCTAGATAATAAACACACTGTTTTTGGTCGAGTACGCTCGGGTCAGGAAATTGTGGATACCATCCAACAAGGCGATGTATTGGAACGATTAGAGATCGAGACCACGTCGGACAAGGCTGCTCAGTTTGACGCATTGGCTGCCTTTGCAGCAGGAATGGAGCAAGTAGAAGGAGGAAAGAAAGCAGCAAAGGAGGCAGCCAAAGCCGCCATAGCAGAAGCGGTGGAAGGCATGGAAGAAACGGCTTCCGGTCTTTTTTACAAAATACTAACGCAGGGCAAGGGTCCCCAGCCGTCCAAAGGTCAACAAGTGAAAGTGCACTACACGGGCATGTTGATGGATGGAACTGTTTTTGACTCCAGTGTTCAACGCGGTCAACCCATTGGCATAGCCATCGGTGTCGGTCAAGTCATCCAAGGATGGGATGAAGGTATCCTGTTGCTGAAGGAAGGCAGTAAGGCACGCTTTGTCATTCCATCGGAATTGGGATACGGTTCGCGCGGTGCGGGTGGCGTTATTCCACCCAATGCTTCATTGATTTTCGACGTAGAGCTGGTAAAAGTAGGTTGAGAAAAATCCCCGCCACGGCGGGGATTTTTCATTTCCCTCGAAGCGCTTCCAGCGCTTTCCATTGATCGCGGCACCGCGCTGCTTCCAGAAAATCCAAATTCTTTGCAGCCACCTCCATGGCTTTGCGCGCTTGGGAAATGCGTTTCTCCAATTCTTCTGGATTTCTGTACGCCATATCTGGCTCCGCGGCTATTTTGGACTGAGCCTCTCGGTGAGCAGTAAGCGCTCGTTTTTTACCAAAAACGCTATCGTTGGTTTTGACAATAGCCGTTGGGACAATACCGTTTTTATCGTTGTACTCTTTTTGAAGCACTCGTCTCCTATCCGTTTCTCGAATGGTTCTAGACATAGCGTCTGTCATCTTATCGGCGTATAAAATGGCTGTTCCCTTTACATTTCGGGCGGCACGGCCAATGGTTTGCACCAAGGCGCGCTCTGAACGCAAAAAACCTTCTTTATCCGCATCCAAAATGGCCACCAATGAAACTTGGGGAAAATCCAATCCTTCCCTCAGAAGATTCACGCCGATCAATACATCGAACAAGCCCTCTCGCAATTCATCCATGATTTGAATGCGGTCCAGCGTTTCCACATCGGAGTGAATGTACCGACAGCGAATACCGTAACGGGTCAAATACTTTGTCAATTCTTCCGCCATTCGTTT
>CAMDTE010000013.1 GCA_945907425.1 Owenweeksia hongkongensis DSM 17368
CCCTCTATTTTAGCGCCCATGCGTACCAACATGCGGCACAATTGCTGCAAATAGGGTTCGCATGCCGCATTGTAGAGAGTGGTAGTGCCTTGAGCCAAAACAGCGGCCATTACAATATTGGCTGTTCCCGTTACGGAAGCCTCTTCCAGTAACATGTATGTTCCTTTCAATCCTTCCTTTGGAGCCTCGACTCCATAAAAACTAGAACCCTCTTCATAAACAAAACGAGCGCCCAAGCTCATAAAACCTTGGAAATGGGTATCTAATCTTCTGCGTCCAATTTTGTCACCACCGGGTTTTGGGATATACCCCTTGCCGAATCGTGCCAGCAAAGGACCAACCAACATAATGGAACCGCGCAGGGCTGCGCCCTTGCTTTTATAGGATTCTGAAAACAAAAAGTCAACATTGACTTGGTCTGCTTGAAAAGTATAATCGCCCGGCCCGTTGCGCGTCACGGCAACTCCAAAATCTCCGATGATTTCGATCAACTTATTGACATCGATGATGTTGGGAACATTTTTCACCCGAATGGGCTCAGGGGAAAGCAGGACAGCACAAAGGATTTGCAGGACTTCATTCTTTGCGCCTTGCGCTTGAATTTCGCCTTTTAAGCGTTTGCCTCCCGTGATTTTAAATTGCGCCATGAGTCCTTACTTGCGATTGAATTTCTTGGGTGCGGTTCCCCGTTTGAAAAAGCCAGTGGGCTTCTTTTTCTTTGTGTGTAAAGGAGCATACTTGATAGCAATACCCTGTTGAATGGTTAATTCCATGTTTTCAACATGAATTACACCCCCCGATAGAATGCGCAATTCTTTGAAAATAACAGCGTCATCCACATGGTCCTTATTCCAAGTCAAATAGCTGCGTTTCATTTGGTTGGCAATGTCAAAAATCAAAGCATTCCGCTCCTCACCTTCCGGTAATACAACCGCCTTGTGAATCATATCCTTGATAATGTTGCCGTAATGACGGTGTGCGGTGCTCTTTACCGGATAGGGTACTTTTTCTGGATCGCTAATGAGACTTTCCCGCGTAGGAATAGGATAGGGGCTATCCACATCGAGATCAAATTGGGCCATCACAAACAAATGAGACCACAGTTTGTGTCTAAAATCAGCGGTGTCCCGCAAATGGGGATTCAATGCGCCAATCACTTCCACGATGGCGTGTGCTGCTTCGTTTCTTTTTCCTCTGTCTGGAATGGTTTTGCAGAGGTCAACCATCGACTGTACGTGCCGACCGTACTCAGGCATGGCTAAAAGGTCTCGATCCGTATTGTAGGATAAAGAAAGGGCATGTATATCGGTAGTATTTATCATGATAGGCGTTGCAATTTAGCAAACTTTAAGAGGAGTTTCTTTTCTCCAGCATGATCAAACAAAATGGTTGCTTTGAGATCCGCTTCGTCCCCCGAAACATCTGTTACGGTTCCCAAGCCAAACCGGTCGTGAACCACACGTTGACCCGCTTGAAGGCCCAAAGATACGCTTTCTGTAGTGCCGTTGGAGGGATGGATTTTTTCCAATGGCTTGAACCGACTAGGAGGAGCAAGAGCCAATGGGGAGGGGCCTGGATTTTTTCGGGTAAAAGTTTTCTCTCCGGTTTTCATGGGTTTGGAGTGAGTGTCAAAAGCGTCGAGCCGTCCTTGCGGCGGTCTATAGGTAGGAGCGATTTCAGGTATGTGGATGTCCAAATTTTGCTCGTCCAGCTCTTCCAAAAACCGACTAGGCTCACAATCAATGAGTTTCCCCCAACGATAACGCACATGGGCATAGGTTACGAACGCTTTTTTTTCCGCTCTAGTCAAGGCCACGTAAAACAATCGACGTTCTTCTTCTAAATCGGTTCGAGAAGTGCTGGCCATCAGTGATGGAAAGAGATTTTCCTCCAAGCCCACCACAAAAACAACGGGAAATTCTAGACCTTTGGAAAGATGAATGGTCATCAATGTCACTTTTGGGGAAGCGTCCTCTTTTTTGGTATCCACATCCGTCAACAAGGCAATGTCCAGCGCGAAGGCATTCAAGGAAGGATCACCACCATCCAGCTGCTGTTGCTGTTCAACGAATTCCTTGATACCGTTCAATAACTCTTGGCTGTTCTCGTGCCGTGAAATTCCTTCGGGTGTCTTGTCGTCAGCCATATTGCGCAACAGGCCGCTCGCCTGGGCCATGTGCTCCACCGCTTCAAAGGCATCTTTTTGTGCGGCAATCACTCCAAAACTTTTCATTAAATCTGCGAACTCTATCAATCGCCCAATGGTGGGTTTATTGATTCCGGAGTCCACGTTGCCTATTTCTTGTAGTGCATCCCACAAAGAGAGGTTCTTTTCTGCGGCTATTACGGTCAGACGGGCCATTGTGGTATCTCCGATGCCTCGGCTCGGCAAATTAACCACCCGACGAAAGGCTTCCTCGTCCCGTGGGTTCAAAGACAGCCGAACATAGGCCATAAGATCCTTGACCTCCTTGCGTTGATAAAAAGAAGTACCACCAACCAACCGGTATGGAATATTCCTTTTTCGCAAAGCCTCTTCAAAGGCTCTACTTTGGGCATTTGTTCTATACAATATGGCGAAAGAATCCCAGATATATTGTTCTCTGCTATGAATTTCCCATGCCGTTTGAGCCACATAATTGGCTTCATCCGAATCGGAAATGGCTTTATGAACCACAATCTTGTCCCCTGCTGGATTGTCCGTCCAAACGTTTTTATCGAGCTGCTCTTGGTTGTGCTTAATTAAGGCATTGGCTGCCCTCACAATATGCTTGGTAGACCGGTAGTTTTGCTCGAGCTTGAATTCCTTCGCGTCTGGATAATCGTTTCGGAAATGAAGTATGTTGCGGATATTTGCTCCGCGAAAAGCATAGATGGATTGGGCATCATCTCCCACAACACACAGGTTTTCGTTCCGAGAAGCAAGAGCCTTGACGATCAGATATTGGCTGTGGTTCGTGTCTTGATACTCATCGACCATTATATATTGGAATCGCTGCTGGTATTTGGACAGGACTTCTGGGAAGCGAATGAATAGTTCGTTTGTTTTCAACAGCAAATCATCAAAGTCCATGGCTCCTGAGCGAAAACATCGATCCATGTAGGCCGTGTATAGTGCGCCCAGTTGGGGCAATCTTGCAGATGCGTCTTGCTCTTGAAGATCTCCCCTGTGCGCATAGGCCTTGGGTGTAATCAAGGCGTTTTTGTACTGACTGATTCGACCCGCCACGGTTCGCACTTTGTAGATGTCTTTGTCGAGTTGAAACTCTTTGATGAGATGAGACAGCACTTTTTGAGCGTCTTCCGTGTCGTAAATAGCAAAATGGGAAGGGAATCCTAGTTTCTCCGCTTCGCTCCGAAGAATGCGCGCAAACACAGAGTGAAAGGTGCCCATCCATAAATTTTTCGCGTGGCTATCACCGACCAACTTACCTATCCTCGTTTTCATTTCCCGAGCGGCTTTATTGGTAAACGTCAAGGCCAAAACCCGAAAGGGATCCACCCCTTTTTCAAGTAGGTAGGCCATGCGCACGGTGAGCACTTTTGTCTTGCCAGATCCCGCGCCAGCAATGATCAATACCGGGCCTTCCGTTTGCTCCACAGCTTGTCTCTGTGGTTCGTTTAGGCCGCGGAATAAATCACTCATAAAAGGTTATTTTTTGAAAGAAGGGCAAAGGTAAGGGAAAGCAATTCCCGTTTTTTCAATCAGAGGAGTGTTGTTGCAATGGAAATTTATCCTACATTTGCAGTCCCCAAAAAACCGGGGATTATGTATTCTATTGAATTAACACAACCAACGCATTAAAAATGCCAACGATTCAGCAGCTCGTTCGCAAAGGGCGAACCAAATTGGTAGTTAAGAGCAAATCAGCCGCTCTTGACGCTTGTCCGCAGCGCCGTGGCGTGTGTACCCGCGTGTACACCACCACCCCTAAAAAGCCTAACTCCGCTATGCGGAAAGTGGCCCGTGTTCGCTTGACGAACGGTAACGAAGTCAATGCCTACATCCCAGGCGAAGGCCACAACTTGCAAGAACACAGCATTGTCTTGGTTCGCGGAGGTCGTGTAAAAGACCTTCCAGGGGTACGCTACCATATTGTCCGTGGCGCGCTGGATACAGCGGGTGTGAGCGGACGTATGCAACGTCGCTCCAAGTACGGTACAAAACGACCTAAAGTAAAAAAATAACCTGAGATCCGTTTTTAATCATGAGAAAAGCAAGAGCTAAAAAGCGCCCCCTATTGCCGGACCCTCGTTTTCACGACACGCTGGTTACGCGTTTCGTTAATAACTTGATGTACGATGGCAAAAAGAGTATCGCTTACGGTATTTTCTACGAAGCTGTAGATATCGTATCCGAGAAGACCGGCGAAGGTAATGGACTGGAAATGTGGAAGCAAGCGTTGACAAACGTTATGCCTCACGTGGAAGTACGAAGCCGTCGCGTTGGCGGTTCAACCTTCCAAATTCCTCAACCCATTCGCCCCGAGCGAAAGGTGTCCATGGCCATCAAATGGCTTATCGGCTATTCTAGAGGTCGCAACGAAAAAACAATGGCCGCTAAATTGGCTGCTGAAATTTTGGCCGCATCGAAAGAAGAAGGAGCTGCTGTGAAAAAGCGTATGGATGTTCATCGCATGGCGGAAGCAAACAAAGCGTTTTCTCACTTCCGTTTCTAATCCGAGCGAATCATGGCGAAAAGAGATTTACATTTCACACGGAATATCGGCATCATGGCACACATTGATGCGGGTAAAACAACAACGACAGAGCGCGTACTTTACTATACAGGCGTAAGCCATAAAATTGGAGAGGTGCACGATGGTGCGGCTACCATGGACTGGATGGTTCAGGAGCAAGAGCGCGGCATCACCATTACCTCAGCGGCTACCACTTGTTTTTGGAAATACCCGACGGAACAAGGCCAGCCAATAGCAGAAACAGAAGATTACAAAATCAACATTATTGACACCCCAGGCCACGTAGACTTTACGGTGGAAGTGGAGCGTTCTCTACGTGTGCTGGACGGCGCGGTAGCATTGTTTTGTGCTGTGGGCGGAGTTCAACCACAGTCTGAAACCGTTTGGCGTCAGGCAACCAAGTACAAAGTTCCTCGCTTGGCATTTGTCAATAAGATGGATCGTACAGGAGCAGATTTCTTCAATGTGGTCAATCAAATTGGGGATAAACTAAAAGGCAACCCCGTACCCTTGCAGGTTCCTATTGGAGCGGAGCAAGATTTTCGTGGGGTAGTTGATTTGTTGGATCGGAAAGCCATTATTTGGAACGACGAAACACAAGGAATGACCTACAATATTGTAGACATCCCGGCGGACTTAGTGGATACCGTAGAAGAATACTACCAAAAAATGGTAGAGGCGGTGGCCGAATTCGACGACGACTTGATGGAGAAGTTTTTTGACAATCCAGAAGCCATTACCCGCGAAGAATTGATTTCAGCGATTCGCAAAGCGACCATTGCAATGAAAATCACCCCCATCTTGTGCGGTTCTGCCTTTAAAAACAAAGGAGTTCAGACCATGTTGGATGCGGTGATGTCTTATTTACCTTCTCCTATGGATGTGGAGGCCATTGAAGGCATCAATCCAAAAACGGAAGAAACGGAACTTCGTCGCCCAGATTCAACAGAGCCATTTGCTGCCCTAGCCTTTAAGATTGCTACGGATCCCTTTGTGGGCCGTTTGTGTTTCTTCCGTGTGTACAGTGGAAAATTGCCTGCGGGTTCTTATGTGCAAAACATGCGTACAGAAAACAAAGAGCGCATCTCACGAATCTTCCAAATGCACGCCAACAAACAAAATCCTATCGACTTAATTGAGGCAGGAGACATTGGAGCGGGCGTTGGTTTTAAGGATATTCGAACGGGAGACACTTTGTGTGATGAAAAATTCCCCATCGTATTGGAGTCTATGAGCTTTCCGCAACCCGTTATTGGATTGGCTATTGAGCCAAAGACACAGGCGGACGTGGATAAGTTAGGTATGTCTTTGAACAAACTTGCCGAAGAAGATCCTACGTTTAAAGTGCACACAGACGAGGATACGGGTCAAACCGTAATTTCTGGAATGGGTGAATTGCACTTAGAGATCATTGTGGATCGTCTGCGTCGCGAATTCAAAGTAGAATGCAACCAAGGTGCGCCTCAAGTACAGTACAAAGAGGCCTTAACCGGAGCCTATGATCACCGTGAGGTGTACAAAAAGCAAACCGGCGGACGCGGTAAATTCGCGGACATTGTCTTCACCATCGGTCCTGCGGATGAGGATAAAGTGGGCTTGCAATTTGTGAACGAAATCAAAGGAGGTAATATTCCTCGTGAATTTATCCCTTCCATTGAGAAAGGATTCAAAGAATCGATGAAGAACGGTCCTTTGGCGGGTTATGCCTTGGATAGCATGAAAATTACTGTAAAAGACGGTTCTTTCCATCCGGTGGACTCCGATGCTCTTTCTTTTGAAATGGCGGCTAAAATTGGATTCCGTGATGCAGCGAAAAAAGCGCGTCCGGTGATTCTTGAGCCCATCATGAAATTGGAAGTGGATACTCCTGATCTCAACATGGGGGATGTAGTAGGTGACCTTAATAAGCGCCGCGGTCAAGTAGAAGGAATGGACTCTAAATTGGGTGCAGCCATCATCAAGGCCAAAGTGCCTTTGAGTGAAATGTTTGGGTATGTTACCACACTTCGAACCATCACATCTGGACGCGGTAGCTCTACCATGGAATTTAGTCACTTCGCTGAAACACCTAAAACTATCTCTGACGAGGTAATTGCTAAGGTGAAAGGTCAAAACGCATAATACCTCAAACTATGAGCCAAAGAATTCGCATTAAACTCAAGTCGTACGACCACAATTTGGTGGATAAGTCGGCAGAGAAGATCGTTAAGACGGTGAAGAGCACCGGCGCTGTGGTCAACGGACCCATTCCGTTGCCAACCAACAAGCGCATCTACACCGTATTGCGTTCTCCCCACGTAAATAAAAAGGCGCGCGAACAGTTCGAGTTGTCGAGCTACAAACGCCTTCTGGACATTTATTCCTCTTCTAGTAAGACCATTGATGCTTTGATGAAGCTTGAATTGCCTTCTGGTGTTGAGGTTGAAATCAAAGTGTAATTTTTTCTAACTAAATATTCCTGAAAATCATGCCTGGATTAATTGGCAAAAAAATCGGAATGACCAGCATCTTTGATGCGGATGGTAAAAACTATCCGTGCACTGTGCTTGAAATCGGTCCCTGCGTGGTGACTCAAGTCAAGACAGAAGGTGTCGATGGTTACAATGCCGTGCAGATCGGCTTCGGTGAAGTAAAGCACCCAAGCAAACCCGCCTCCGGCCACGCTGCCAAAGCGAACACAACTCCAAAAAAGAAATACGTGGAATACCGCGATTTCAAGGAAGAACAAACAGTCGGCACGACGTTGACTGTAGACTTTTTCACGGAGGGTGAATATGTTTCTGTCGTGGGAACATCCAAAGGAAAAGGATTCCAAGGGGTTGTAAAACGCCACGGATTTTCCGGTGTGGGCGAAAGCACACACGGTCAGCACAACCGTCTTCGCGCGCCGGGCTCTATTGGTGCCGGTTCTGACCCTTCACGCGTATTCAAAGGAATGCGCATGGGTGGTCGTATGGGCGGTGATCGCATTAAGATTCAAAATTTGCAAATTTTGAAGGTGGACGTAGAAAAGAATTTGTTGATTGTGAAGGGTTCCGTTCCGGGCGCGAAACAATCGCATGTAATTGTTGAGAAATAATGGAACTGAGCATTCTCTCTGCCCAGGGCAAAGACACGGGCCGCAAAGCGGTTCTGAACGATAGCATCTTTGCTATTGAACCCAACGAACATGCCGTTTATTTGGATGTAAAGCAATACTTGGCCAATCAGCGCCAAGGAACGCACAAAGCCAAAGAGCGCGCTGAAATTGCACGTACCACTAAAAAAGTGCACAAGCAAAAAGGAACAGGTGGCGCACGTCACGGTTCTATGAAATCGCCTATATACCGCGGTGGTGGTCGTGTATTTGGACCCGAGCCACGTGATTATAGCTTCAAGTTGAACAAAAAGGTAAAGGCTCTTGCGCGTAAATCCGCATTGAGCTTGAAGGCTGCCAACCACACATTGGTTGTTTTGGAGAACTTGCATTTTGAATCGCCCAAGACCAAATCCTTTGTTGCGATGTTGCAAAATTTAGGCATCAACGGTAAAAAATCCCTTGTGGTGCTTGGAGATTCAAATAAAAACGTATATTTGTCGTCCCGCAATTTTGAGGGGGCAAATGTTATAACTTACTCTGAATTAAACACTTACGATATCATGAATGCTGGAGTGATTGTTTTGACAGAGGGATCGATTGAGAAAATTGAAACTGCATTAACCGCGAAATGATGGAAAACATCCTTATTCGCCCGATCATTACCGAAAAGGCTGCTGCCGCAAGCGAAAAGCAGAATTGTTACGCCTTCGTTGTTGCGAAGGACGCCAACAAGGTGCAAATTCGCAAGGCCGTAGAAGCCAGCTATGGTGTGACGGTAGAAGGTGTACGTACCAGTATTGTGCCTGCTCGTCAGGTGGTGCGCTTCACGAAGTCCGGCGTATTGGCCGGCAAGAAATCTTCTTACAAGAAGGCCGTTGTCGAAGTACGCATCGGTGAGACTATTGACATTTATAGCAATCTCTAAGCCATGGGTGTACGCAAATTAAAACCAATCACACCCGGACAACGTTTCCGCGTAGTGAATGATTACGCTGCCCTGACTCCTGGTGTTACTCCAGAGAAGAGTTTGATGGGTTCTAACAAGAACAGCGGTGGTCGGAACAATTCGGGTAAAATGACGATGCGCTACACAGGCGGTGGTCACAAACGCCAGTACCGGATCATTGATTTCAAGCGCGAGAAGATTACTGTTCCTGCAACCGTTAAGTCGGTTGAGTACGATCCTAATCGTAGCGCTTTTATCGCTTTGTTGGTGTATGCTGACGGTGAGAAGCGTTATATCATCGCACCTAACGGTATTCAAGTAGGGCAAAAAGTAGTTAGCGGTCCTGGCGCTGCTCCAGAAGTGGGCAATGCTATGCCTTTGTCTGACTTGCCTTTGGGTACTATGATTCACAATATTGAAATGCGACCCGGTCAAGGAGGAGTCATTGCTCGTTCCGCTGGATCTTTCGCCCAGTTGGTTGCCCGCGACGGCTCGTATGCTGTATTGCGCATGCCTTCAGGTGAAACACGCATGATCCTTACTACGTGTATGGCTACGGTGGGCGTTGTGTCCAACAGTGACCATGCGTTGACTGTGAGTGGTAAAGCAGGTCGCAGCCGTTGGTTGGGTCAGCGTCCACGCACAAGAGCCGTAGCGATGAATCCTGTGGATCACCCAATGGGTGGTGGTGAGGGTCGCGCTACAGGTGGACATCCTCGTTCACGCAAGGGTATACCTGCTAAAGGATACAAGACCCGCACGCCGAAAAAAGCGAGCAACCGTTATATCATTGAAAATCGTAAGAAATAACAGCTATGTCTCGTTCACTCAAAAAAGGTCCTTTTATCCACTACAAGCTTGAGAAGCGTGTAATGGACAATGTAGAGTCTAACAAAAAGACGGTCATTAAAACATGGTCTCGCGCGTCGATGATCAGTCCAGACTTCGTTGGGCAGACAATTGCTGTTTACAACGGCAAAACGTTCATTCCTGTGTATGTCACGGAGAATATGGTAGGCCACAAGTTGGGTGAATTTTCCCCAACGCGCACATTCCGCGGCCATGCTGGTAATAAAAAAGATAAAGGTAAACGTTAAGCCATGGGATCTCGTAAGAAAAACTCAGCTGAAGCACGAAAAGTAGCCCGTAAAACGGAGGCTATGGCTTCCCTGAATAACTGCCCCACATCGCCTCGTAAAATGCGTCTTATGGCGGATTTGATTCGTGGAATGGAAGTAGAAAAGGCTATGTTCGTTTTGAAATACAGCCCCAAAGAAGCATCAAACCGTTTGGAGAAATTGCTCCTTTCTGCTTTGAGCAACTGGCAGGCAAAGAACGAAGGTGCCCGCATGGAAGAAAGCCATCTGGTTATTCAGACCATCATGGTAGACGGCGGCCGCATGCTAAAACGCATATCGCCTGCACCTCAGGGTCGCGCGCACCGTGTTAGAAAACGTTCAAACCACGTGACAATGGTCATTGGGAGCAAAGAAGTGATGACAGAAAACGCTCAAGCATAAAAAATGGGACAAAAAACTAACCCTATTGGCAATCGCCTTGGTTTTATCCGTGGATGGGAAAGCAACTGGTATGGTGGCCGCAACTACGGTGAGAAATTGGCCGAAGATGCAGGTATCCGTAAGTATCTCTATGCCCGTTTACAAAAAGCTAGTGTTTCTCGTATTATCATTGAGCGCACATTGAAAGTAGTGACAGTGACTGTAGCTACGGCTCGTCCAGGTGTCATTATCGGTAAAGGGGGTCAAGAGGTCGACAAGCTTCGCGAGGAGTTGAAGAAATTGACTGGAAAAGAGGTTCAAATCAACATTTTTGAAATCAAACGTCCCGAGTTGGATGCCAAGTTGGTTGCCGATTCTATTTCTCGTCAAATTGAAGGTCGTATTTCTTTTCGACGCGCCATCAAAATGAGCATGGCTGCTACTATGAGAATGGGAGCAGAAGGAATTAAAGTGCAAATTTCTGGCCGTGTAAACGGTGCGGAGATTGCACGTTCGGAAAAGTTTAAAGAAGGGCGTACGCCTTTGCACACCTTCCGCGCTGATATTGATTACCATATTTCAGAGGCACATACGACCTACGGGCGTATCGGAATCAAGGTATGGATCATGAAGGGTGAAGTGTATGGCAAACGCGATTTGTCCAACTTACTCGGTCCAGTAAAAAAGACGGGTGCCGCAACCGGCGGTCAAGAGCCACGCGGAGATCGTCGCGGTGGTGGTCAGAACAACAACCGTCGTAACAATAAGAAGTAATCTACGGATAACAGGATATAGCGATGTTACAACCAAAACGCACAAAGTTTAGAAAGCAGTTCAAAGGCAAAATGAAGGGCAATGCGCAGCGTGGCACTACCCTTGCCTTCGGATCTTTCGGTATCAAATCTCTGGAAAACGTTTGGATGACTTCACGTCAGATCGAAGCGGCTCGTATCGCGGCAACGCGTTATATGAAACGTGAAGGTCAGTTGTGGATCCGCATCTTCCCGGACAAACCTATCACCAAAAAACCCTTAGAGGTTCGTATGGGTAAAGGTAAAGGGCCTGTAGAATATTGGGCGGCTGTTATTCGCCCAGGCCGTATGTTGTTCGAATTGGATGGTGTGCCTACTGATGTCGCGAAAGAGGCATTGCGTTTAGCTGCTCAAAAACTGCCGGTGAAAACACAGCTCGTTGTACGTCGTGATTACACTGAAGCCTAATAGTAAGACTGATGAAAGCATCTGAAATAAAGGCCATGAGCCCAGCCGATTTATCGAATAAGTTGGTTCAAATGAAAGAAGAGTTGTCAAAAATGAAGCTCACACACCGCATGAGTCCATTGGATAATCCTATGCGCATTACAGCGGTAAGGAAAGTGGTGGCTCGTTTGGCTACGGAACTTCGTCAACGCGACAATCAGTAAGCGCTTAAAGAGACTAAGAAATGGAAAGAAATCTGCGCAAAGAGAGGATTGGTATGGTTACCAGTTCTGCAATGGATAAAACGATAACGGTAAGCGTTACGCGTCGTGTAAAACACGGAAAATACGGGAAGTTCATTTCATTCACGAGCAAATTTCATGCTCATGATGAAAAGAATGATTGCAATACAGGAGATACTGTACGCATTTCAGAAACTCGTCCGTTGAGCAAGACAAAAAATTGGCGTGTTGTGGAAGTAATCGAAAGAGTGAAGTAATATGTTACAGCAAGAATCCCGTCTACGTGTTGCTGACAACACTGGAGCCAAAGAAGTACTTGTGATTCGCGTTCTTGGGGGAACCAAGCGTCGTTACGCAAGTGTTGGTGACAAAATTGTCGTAACCGTAAAAGACGCTACCCCAGCGGGTAACGTGAAAAAAGGTCAAGTTTCTACGGCCGTTGTGGTTCGTACCTCCAAAGAGGTTCGACGTCCCGATGGATCGTATATCCGATTTGATGATAATGCTTGTGTTCTTTTGAATGCAGCTGGCGAAATGCGCGGTACCCGTGTTTTTGGCCCGGTTGCACGAGAATTGCGCGATAAGCAATACATGAAGATTGTTTCTCTGGCACCTGAAGTGCTTTAAGGCAAATAGCAATGGCGAAGTTTCATATCAAAACAGGAGATACGGTAATGGTGATTGCCGGCGAGTCGAAAGGCAAGTCAGGTCGCATTATCCGAATGATCCCTAAGCAACACCGCGCAGTGGTGGAAGGCTTAAACATGGTGTCAAAACACCAGAAGCCAACGGCTTCAAATCCTCAAGGCGGTATCGCTCAGATGGAGGCTCCTATCCACGTCAGTAATTTGATGTTGGTGGATCCAAAAACTGGTGCTCCAACCCGCGTAGGTTTTAAAACAACAGATAAAGGCCAGAAGGTTCGCTTTGCGAAAAAATCGGGCGAGATCATTAAGTAATGGAACAGAGATTAAAAACCCTATACAAGGACACGGTAGTGCCCGCGTTGATGCAAGAGTTCGCCTACAAGAACGGTATGCAAGTGCCTCGCTTGCAGAAAATTGTTTTAAGCCAAGGTGTGGGTGTAGCCGTTTCTGATAAGAAATTGGTGGATCATGCCGTGGAAGAAATGACGACCATCACTGGCCAAAAGGCTGTCATGACTCGCTCAAAGAAAGACATATCCAACTTTAAGTTGAGAAAAGGAATGCCCATTGGTGCGCGTGTCACTCTTCGCGGAGAGCGTATGTTTGAGTTTCTTGATCGATTGTTGACCGCATCCCTTCCCCGTGTTCGCGATTTTCGCGGCGTAAAGGAAGGATTTGATGGCCGTGGAAACTTAACTTTTGGTATCACTGAGCAAATCATTTTCCCTGAAATTGAAATCGACAAAGTGAATCGAATTGCAGGTATGGACATCACGTTTGTAACCACCGCCAAAACGGACAAAGAGTGTAAAGCACTATTGGTCGCATTTGGTTTTCCATTTAAGAAGTAATCCCTAGGAATTGTGGCAAAAGAATCAATGAAGGCCCGAGAGGTCAAACGCGAAAAGCTGGTAGCAAAGTATGCTGCGAAGCGTGAAGCCCTTAAGGCAGCAGGCGACCAGGTCGGCTTGCAAAAACTTCCCAAAAACTCATCTCCTGTACGGCTGCACAATCGCTGTAGCTTGACAGGTCGTCCACGGGGTTATATGCGCCAGTTTGGCCTTTCTCGTGTAACATTTCGTGAAATGGCCCTTATGGGTCTAATCCCCGGAGTTAAAAAAGCCAGCTGGTAATCTTTAAGATCATAGAGTTATGAATACTGACCCCATCGCCGATTTCCTCACCCGTATCCGCAATGCTTCACAAGCAGGACACGCTGTTGTTGAGGCTCCGGCAAGCAAAATGAAACTGGAAATTGCCCGCATCCTCCAGGATCAAGGCTATATCGCCAGCTACAAACACGATGCTACAGGCCCACAAGGTGTAGTGAAAGTGGCATTGAAATACGATAAAATGTCAAAAAGCCCAGTGATTCGCGGTATTGACCGTATTTCCACTCCTGGTTTGCGCAAGTATTTTGGTTCTACCGAACTGCCCCGCGTGAAGTATGGCTTAGGAATTGCCATCGTAACCACATCAAAAGGTATAATGACCGATAAAGAAGCCCGCTCAAGCAATGTGGGTGGAGAGCTCATTTGCTACGTGTATTAATTGATATTAAGAAGAGAAACATGTCACGCATTGGAAAAGCCATCATCACTATTCCCGCTGGGGTAGAGGTGACTGTTACCGGCACAACGGTGACCGTGAAGGGTAAATTGGGCACTCTAGTCCAGGACATTCACCCTGAGCTCACCATCGAACAGACCGAAGGTCAGTTACAGGTGATTCGCGGTAACGAAATGAAGCAAACTCGTGCACAGCACGGTTTGTACCGAGCACTAATCAACAATATGGTTGTGGGTGTGTCTACGGGTTGGACGAAGGAATTGGAATTGATCGGCGTCGGTTACCGCGCTAGCAATCAAGGTCAAATTCTCGACCTTTCTTTGGGATACTCGCATACGATTATGTTGCAAATACCTTCAGAGGTAAAATTGGAAACTCGTTCTGAAAAAGGTAAGGCACCTGTCATCGTGTTGTTCTCACACGACAAACAGTTGGTAGGCATGGTAGCCGCGAAAATTCGCAGTTTCCGCAAGCCAGAACCTTACAAAGGAAAGGGTGTTCGTTTTGTAGGTGAAATCGTACGCCGTAAAGCAGGTAAGTCTGCTGGTAAAGGCAAGAAATAAGAAGATAGGACTATGGCAATTACATCAATTGAACGCCGCACCCGGATTCGTCGCCGCATCCGCAAAGTGGTTAATGGAACCGCCCAGCGCCCGCGCTTGGCCGTATTCCGCAGCAACAAAGAGATCTACGCTCAACTCATCGACGATGTTACGGGAGTTACTTTGGCTTCAGCTACCAGCTTGGTAAAAGCAGGTACGAAGTTTACTGGCGAGAAAACCGTACAAGCATTTGAAGTGGGCAAGGCCATTGCGGTCGCTGCACAAGCCAAAGGCATTGACGAAGTGTCGTTTGACCGCGGAGGCTATTTGTACCATGGTCGCGTGAAATCACTTGCCGAAGGCGCGCGTGAAGGCGGACTTAAATTCTAAGGAATAAGATGAAATCAATTCAACAAAACCGTCGTGTAAAGCCAAGTGGCTTGGAGCTAATTGATCGCCTAGTAGGTGTTCAACGCGTAACGAAAGTAACCAAAGGAGGTCGTGCCTTCGGATTCAGCGCCATTGTGGTAGTAGGAGACGAGAACGGTATTGGCGGCTATGGTTTAGGAAAAAGCAAAGAAGTATCTGAAGCCGTGAACAAGGGCGTTGAAGATGCGAAAAAGAATTTATACCGCTTCCCTATTGTCAAGTCTACCATCCCGCACGAGCAGGATGGCAAGTTTGGTGGATCGCGCGTTTTCTTGCGTCCAGCATCTCACGGTACTGGAGTCATTGCAGGAGGTGCTATGCGCGCTGTGTTGGAAGCCGTAGGTGTGCATGATGTATTGGCAAAGAGCAAAGGCTCTTCCAATCCACACAATTTGGTAAAGGCAACTTTTGATGCCCTTCATCTATTGCGTGATGTAAAAGAAGTAGCTCGCCAACGCGGTATAGCTATCACGAAAGTGTTCAACGGTTAACATCGATACGAAATGGCTAAGATTAAAATCACCCAGGTACGTAGCGTAATCAATCGTCCTGCTCGTCAAAAAGCAACCATTAAGGCCTTGGGCCTTCGCAAGATGCACCACACTGTGGAGCATGAAGCCACACCACAAATTTTGGGGATGGTTCGTGCGGTAGAGCATTTGCTCAGTGTGAAAGAAGTAGAACAAGCTTAATTAGCCCATATGAATCTCAGCAATCTTCAACCCGCACAGGGATCAACCAAAGTAAACAAGCGTCTGGGTCGTGGCCAAGGCTCTGGTCGCGGTGGTACCTCAACGCGCGGACACAAAGGCGCCAAGTCGCGCTCTGGTTTTAGCATCAAAATTGGTTTTGAAGGAGGTCAAATGCCTTTGCAACGCCGTGTTCCTAAGTTTGGTTTTACAAATCCGAACCGTGTGGAATACCGCGCAATCAATTTGGACATCCTCCAAAATCTAGCCTCTGAAAAGGGCTTAGATCGTATCGATGCTTTGGTGTTGGTGAACAATGGTTTGGCTGCTAAAAATGACCTTATCAAAATTTTGGGTCGTGGAGAGTTATCTGCCAAAGTAACCGTGGTTGCTCACAAATTTAGCGCATCTGCATCGGCCGCTATCGAAGCAGCAGGCGGAACAGTAGAACAGCTTTAATATTCAGCACAATGAAGCGTTTCATCGACACCTTTCGCCATATTTGGAGTATCCAGGAGTTACGGGATAAGATCCTACTTACTTTGGGTCTATTGCTCGTGTACCGATTGGGTTCGAATGTGGTTTTGCCAGGTATTGATCCCAACTCATTGGCCCAGTTGCAAAACCAAGCTAGCGAAGGATTGATTGGTATTTTGAACGCTTTCTCTGGAGGTGCCTTTGCAAATGCATCGGTGTTGGCCTTGGGTATTATGCCCTACATCTCTTCTTCTATCCTGATCCAGTTGCTGGGCTTAGCCGTTCCGGCCGTTCAAAAGATGCAAAAGGATGGAGAGAGTGGACGACGTAAGTTGAATCAGATCACACGGTATCTTACCATCGCCGTGGCCTTAGCGCAAGCACCCGGATACATTACCAACTTGATGATGCAGGGAGTTCAATTGACCTTACCTACGGGAGCTTTTTGGTCTTTGGCCTTATTGACCTTAACCGCGGGAACTATTTTCGCTATGTGGTTGGGAGAGCGCATCACAGAGAAAGGTATTGGTAACGGTATCAGCTTGTTGATTATGATTGGTATTATTGCCACATTACCGCAAGCTTTCTTGCAGGAATTGGTGAATCAGATCAGTCCTTCTGGAGGTGGATGGGTGGTTTTCCTTCTGGAAATTGTAGCTCTGTATTTGGTTATAATGTTTGCTATTGCCATTACGCAAGCCGTTCGCAAGATTCCTTTGGAGTATGCAAAGCGTGTAGCGGGAGCGAAAAGTGACTCTGCTCCCCGTACCATTGGCCGAAGCTACCTCCCGATCCGGATCAACACGGCCGGTGTAATGCCCATCATTTTTGCCCAGGCATTGATGTTTATCCCATTGACTGTGATGCAATATGCCGGAGCAACAGGGGAGAGCGCCACTTGGTTCATCACTGTTTTCGGAAATATTCAAGGGTTTTGGTACAATTTTGTATTTGCTACTTTGATTGTTGTTTTCACCTATTTCTACACAGCCATTCAAATCAACACAACGCAAATTGCTGATGACTTGAAGCGCTCCGGTGGTTTTGTTCCAGGGGTAAAACCGGGTGCAGATACCGCGGAATATATTGAAACGATTTTGGCTCGGATTACATTGCCTGGTTCTATTCTTTTGGCAGCAGTGGCGATTTTACCTTCCGTGGCCATGAAAGCAAACATGACAATGCAGTGGGCCAACTTTTTTGGAGGCACGAGCTTGTTGATCATGGTGGGAGTAATCCTTGATACCTTGATGCAAATTGAAAGTTATTTATTGAATAGTCATTACGATGGTTTACTGGAAGGTGGCCGCGTAAAGGGACGTAATGCAACCGGAATGTAAGATGGCCAAACAAGGTGCAATCGAGCAAGACGGTGTGATAACCGAAAACCTTTCCAACGCCATGTTTCGCGTAGAGTTGGAAAATGGCCATGTGGTAACGGCGCACATCTCCGGAAAGATGCGTATGCACTACATAAAAATTTTGCCTGGCGACCGAGTGAAACTGGAGTTATCTCCATACGATTTGAGCAAGGCACGTATTGTTTATCGCTATTAAAGTATTGAAACCAAGAGTATGAAAATCAGAGCCTCTTTAAAGAAACGCAGTCCCGAGTGCAAGATTGTACGTCGTAAGGGCCGTCTTTATGTAATTAACAAGAAGAACCCGAAGCTTAAACAGCGCCAAGGGTAATTAAAGCAACAAGAAAATGGCGAGAATTTCTGGCATTGACCTTCCGAAAAAGAAACGCGGAGAAATAGGTCTGACGTACATCTACGGGATCGGCCGCAGCCGCTCACGTAAAATTTTAACAACTGCCGGTGTCGATTTTGACACCAAGGTAGGTGACTGGACAGACGCCCAGCTCCAAGAGATACGTCAGGTAATCACTGACAGTTTCAAAGTGGAAGGCGAACTCCGTTCTGAAGTACAAATGAGCATCAAGCGATTGATGGACATTGGTTGCAACAGAGGTATTCGTCATCGTCTGGGTCTGCCTCTGCGAGGTCAGCACACGAAAAACAACAGCCGTACCCGCAAGGGCAAGCGCAAGACTGTTGCCAACAAGAAGAAAGCAACCAAGTAATAACTGATCCTCATGGCAAAGACAACCAAAACGGTGAAGAAGCGCAAGGTAAAAGTGGAAGCCCATGGCGAAGCCCACGTTACCAGCACCTTCAACAATATCATTATTTCGTTGACCAACTTGCAAGGTCAGGTTATTTCATGGTCAAGCGCTGGTAAAATGGGATTCCGCGGTTCTAAAAAGAACACACCCTACGCTGCGCAAACCGCTGCTGAGAATGCATCTACTGTTGCTCTCGAAGCGGGTTTGAAAAAAGTAAAAGTATACGTAAAAGGTCCCGGTAATGGTCGTGAGAGCGCTATTCGCTCTATCAATAATTCCGGTATCGAGGTGACGGAAATTATCGATATCACACCCGTTCCACACAACGGTTGCCGTCCACCAAAGCGTCGTCGCGTATAATTTTTAACATTAAGAATATCCATAGATCATGGCACGATACAGAGGCCCATTAACCAAAATCGCTCGCCGCTTCGGTGAGCCTATTTTCGGACCAGACCGCGCCCTCGAAAAGCGCAATTATCCTCCGGGACAACATGGCTTTGCGAAAAAGCGTGGTAAAAAAAGCGAATATTCTGTTCAATTGGCAGAAAAGCAAAAAGCCAAATACACCTACGGTATTTTGGAGCGTCAGTTCCGCAATTTGTTTGAGAGCGCGCACCGTTCCAAAGGAGTTACGGGTGAGGTGCTGTTGCAATTGTGCGAGGCTCGATTGGACAATGTGGTGTACCGTATGGGTATTTCTACAACGCGTCGCGGAGCACGTCAATTGGTAGGTCACTGCCACATTCTTGTAAACGGTGAGTTGTTGAACATTCCGTCTTACCACGTAAAAGCAGGCGATGTAATTTCTGTTCGTGAGAAATCAAAGTCATTGGAAGTGATTGCTAGTAGTTTGGCTTCACGTCGGGGGGAATACTCTTGGATCCAGTGGAACGATGCATCACAAACAGGGACCTATATGAATACCCCTGCCCGCGATATGATCCCTGAGAACATCAAGGAGCAGCTCATTGTTGAATTGTACTCTAAATAATAGACTAATTATGGCCATTCTTTCTTTTCAAAAACCCGACAGAGTGATTGTCAATACAATCACCGATACCGAAGGCCAGTTTGAATTCCGTCCTTTGGAGCCAGGCTTCGGCTTGACTATTGGCAACGCGTTGCGTCGTGTATTGCTTAATTCGTTGGAAGGGTATGCCTTTACCAGCGTTAAGATAAACGGCGTGGACCACGAATTCTCTACTATCAAAGGTGTTGTAGAAGACGTTACTGAAATCGTTTTGAACTTGAAGCAGGTTCGGTTGAAAAACCAAATCGATGCCAGCGAAGGAGAAACGGTACGGGTAAGCGTTTCCGGTAAAGAGGCGTTGACCGCTGGTGATTTGGGTAAATTCACTTCTGCATTTCAAGTATTGAATCCTGACTTGGTGATTTGCCGCATGGATGCCAATGTGAAATTGGAGTTTGAGTTGACCATTGAAAAAGGTCGTGGCTACGTCAATGCAGAAGAAAACAAGCGTGCAGAGGCTGATTTAGGCACGATTGCGTTGGATGCGATCTATACACCGATCAAAAATGTTCGGTACAGCGTTGATAATTTCCGTGTAGAGCAAAAAACGGATTTTGAAAAGTTAATCATCGACATCACTACCGATGGAAGTATTCATCCACAGGAGGCTTTGACGGACGCAGCGAATATCTTAATTCAGCATTTCAGATTGTTTTCTGATGATGCGATTGAAGCGGATATAGTGGAAATCAAAGAAGTGGAGACCTACGACGAAGAGATTTTGCACATGCGTCAGCTTTTGAAAACAAAATTGACCGATATGGACCTGAGTGTTCGTGCCCTCAATTGCTTGAAAGCAGCGGAAGTGGAAACGTTGGCCGATTTGGTGCAATACACCAAAACTGATTTAATGAAATTCCGCAACTTCGGAAAGAAGAGCTTGACCGAATTGGACGAATTGGTTGAAGCGAAGAACTTGGTGTTCGGTATGGACACAGCTAAATACAAATTGGATAAAGAGTAATGAGACACGGTAAGAAATTTAACCACTTAGGCCGCACAGCTTCCCACCGTAAGGCCTTATTGATGAACTTGGCGATCTCTTTGATCGAGCACAAGCGCATCAACACGACGGTAGCGAAAGCGCGTGAATTAAAAAAATACATTGAGCCTTTGGTGACAAAGTCAAAAGTGGATAGCACGCACAATCGCCGTACTGTTTTTGCTTATTTGCACAGCAAAGAGGCAGTGACAGAGCTTTTCCGCGAAGTAGCAGTGAAAGTAGGTGATCGCCCCGGTGGTTACACACGCATCATTAAAACGGGAAATCGTTTGGGTGACAACGCAGAAATGTGCTTGATTGAGCTAGTAGACTTCAACGAGTTGTACGGAGCAGATAAGGCGGCTAAAAAGAACACTCGTCGTAGCCGTAAAAAAGCAGATGTGGAGACAGTAGCCACTCCAGTTGCAGAAGGTGTGGAAGAGACTCCAGTAGCGGTAGAAGAAGCTTCATCCGCGGCGGAAGAAACTCCTGTTGCAGAAGAAAAGACAGAAGAATAAAGTGTTATTCACGAATAGAATAAAAAAGGATAAGGGCTCACCTTATCCTTTTTTTATGCCCAATCCAAAAGTATCTTTATAGCGTATGAAAGGAGATCCAGCCATTTTAGTTCTTGCCGATGGAACTGTTTTTCATGGAAAAAGCACGGGCCTTGAGGGAACTGCGTGGGGTGAGATATGTTTTAACACCGGAATGACCGGGTACCAAGAGATTTTTACTGACCCGAGTTATATGGGGCAGTTGATGGTAACGACTACAGCACACATTGGGAATTACGGTGTTCATAAGGAGGAATCGGAGAGCTCAAAAGTTCAAATTTCCGGCTTGGTGTGCAAGAAATTCAGTTCCGTTCAGACCCGTCCCGGGGAAACGGAATTGTTGAGTGATTTGTTCGCACGGGAAGGAAAAGTGGCTATTTCTGATGTGGATACGCGAGCGGTTGTTCGGCACATTCGCCAAGCGGGTGCCATGAATGCCATCGTGTCAACAGTAACGCTGGATGTGGATTCCTTGTTGGAGCAATTGCGCGCCGTTCCTTCGATGGATGGATTGGAATTGCTTCCCAAAGTAAGCACTCAAAAAGTACGAATAGAAGGAAATGACGCGGCTGCTTACACAGTGGTCGCCTTGGATTTTGGCATAAAGGAAAACATTCTTCGGTGCTTGACGAGTAGAGGTGTTCGTGTGAAATTGTTTCCGTACAACACGTCTTTTGAAACGCTTTTTGCAGAAAATCCAGACGGTTACTTTTTGTCCAATGGCCCTGGAGATCCTTCTGCTTCCCCGGCGGTTGTAGAGGTTGTCAAGAAAATTATCGCCAGCGGAAAGCCTGTGTTTGGCATTTGTCTGGGTCACCAAATGATTGCCTTAGCATCGGGTTTGCAAACGTATAAAATGCACAATGGGCACCGGGGAATCAACCATCCAGTCAAAAATATGATAACCGGAAAAGGAGAAATCACTTCTCAAAATCACGGCTTTGCAGTGCGAATGGAAGACGTGGAAAAGAGCGATACCGTAGAACTGACCCATATCCACCTGAACGATAAAACAGTGGCCGGCATTCGCCGAACGGATGCCCCTGTTTTCAGCGTTCAATTTCATCCCGAGGCAGCGCCTGGGCCACACGATTCTCGTTATTTGTTTGCACAATTTTTAGAGATGATTCAACACAATAAATCCTAAGCTATGTCTTTGATTGCAGCGGTGCATGCGCGCCAAATTTTAGATTCCCGTGGAAATCCGACAGTGGAGGTAGATGTTGTTACGGAGAACGGAGCCTTTGGGCGTGCTTCCGTGCCTTCTGGCGCCTCTACAGGAGCCCACGAAGCAGTAGAATTAAGGGATGGTGATCTCAAAACCTATTTAGGCCGAGGCGTTCTCCATGCGGTAGACAATATCAACACAGAGATCGCCGAAGCGGTGGAAGGGTTTTCTGTTTTTGAACAACCTGAGTTAGATGCCGCCTTGATAGAATTGGATGGAACGCCTAACAAAGCACGTTTGGGCGCCAATGCGCTGTTGGCAGTAAGTTTAGCGGTCGCAAAAGCAGGTGCGGAAGAGGCAGGCATGCCTTTGTTCAATTATGTGGGCGGAAGCAATGCGCGTATTCTGCCCGTGCCCATGATGAATATTTTGAATGGGGGTGCACACGCTGACAACAGCATAGATTTTCAAGAATTTATGGTCATGCCGGTAGGTGCTGAATCGTTTTCCCACGCATTGCAAATGGGGACCGAGATTTTCCACCATCTCAAGGTTGTATTGAAAAGCAAAGGATACAGTACCAACGTGGGCGACGAGGGAGGTTTTGCACCCAATATTGGCTCCAATGAGGAGGCGATTGAAATCGTTCTCTCAGCCATTGAAAAAGCGGGCTACAAGGCCGGTGGCGATGTGTTTATAGCCATGGACGCTGCCATGACGGAGCTTTACGATGAGAAAACGGGATTGTATACCTTCAAGAAAAGTAGCGGAAAGTCAATCAACAGCGATGAATTGGTGTCGTATTGGAGTGATTGGGCCGCTCGCTATCCTATTTTGAGTATTGAGGACGGTTTAGCGGAAGACGATTGGGCCGGTTGGAAAAAATTAACCACCGCCATAGGATCAAAAGTGCAGTTGGTCGGAGACGATTTGTTTGTCACCAACGAAACGCGGTTAGCCCGTGGAATCAAGGAAGGGATTGCTAATTCCATATTGGTGAAAGTAAACCAAATCGGCACATTGACCGAAACCATAAATACTGTACAAAGGGCTCAACGCAATGGGTATACTTGTATTATGAGTCACCGAAGCGGTGAAACGGAAGACAATACCATTGCGGATTTGGCTGTGGCCTTGGGTACGGGGCAAATCAAGACAGGCAGCGCAAGTCGGTCAGACCGAATGGCCAAGTACAACCAATTGCTACGGATCGAAGAAATGCTGGGAAGCAATGCCATTTTCCCAGGTAAAAATTTAAAATAATTCCAAACAAGTCCTTTACCATGGATCGCTTAAAAGAACATTTCGCATCAAAGATTCCTTCAGCCGTTGCCGAAGTGAAGCAGTTCATTGCGGAGCACGGACACGAGGTGGTGGGTGAGATCACTATCGCGCAATTATACCAGGGCATGCGAGGAATGTTGGCCCTTATTTGCGAGACCTCTAAGCTGGATCCTGAGGAGGGTATTCGATTCCGTGGATACAGTATTCCGGAATTACAGCAAAAACTTCCTGTATTTCCTGGAGGTGCAGAGCCCATGCCGGAAGGCCTGTTTTATTTGATGTTGATGAACGAGCTGCCAACGGAAGATGATACCCGCAGGATGAGCAATCAATGGGCGCGCAGGGCGATTGTGCCGATGCACGTTTTCAGAACGATCGATGCTCTACCCACAACGGCACATCCCATGACTCAATTTGTGGTTGGAATCACTGCCTCACGAACAGAAAGCGAATTTGCCAAAGCCTACGCCAGCGGAATTTCAAAAAACGAATACTGGTCCTATACGTACGAAGATTCCATGAATCTCATTGCGCGATTACCAAGAATTGCGGCCTACATATACCGAAGAACGTACTGCGATGGGTTGCATATTGAACCGGATCCCAAGTTGGACTGGGCCGGTAATTTTGCTCACATGTTAGGATTTGACTCTGAGGAATTTAGAGAGTTGATGCGATTGTACATGACTATCCATGCGGATCACGAGGGAGGCAATGTCTCTGCCCATACAGTCAAATTGGTAGGTAGCGCTTTGTCCGACTCCTACCAAAGTTTCGCAGCGGGTATGAATGGATTGGCGGGACCCTTACACGGGTTGGCTAACCAAGAAGTGATGGTGTGGACGCTGAGTATGCTGGAGGAATTGGGCACGCAAACGCCGTCAAAACAACAAATATCTGCTTATTGCCAACGGACGCTGGCGGAAGGAAAAGTCATCCCCGGCTTTGGTCATGCCGTTCTGCGTAAGACAGACCCTCGTTACATGGCGCAACGCGAATTTGCACTGAAACACATGCCCGAAGATCCTTTGTTCTTGGTGATTTCAACAATTTATGAGGTGGTTCCGGAAATCTTATTAGCTACTGGAAAAGTCAAAAATCCATGGCCGAATGTGGACGCACACAGCGGTCAGCTATTGATGTATTACGGCCTAAAAGAATACGACTTTTACACAGTCCTGTTTGGAGTTTCTCGGTCTCTGGGTGTTTTGGCCAATTTGATTTGGGATCGCACTTTGGCTTTCCCTCTTGAGCGCCCAGGTTCTAGCACTACAGCGCTCTTAAAGAAGAAGTACGAAAAGGAATAATTCCACTCTTTTTTGTGTATCTTTGCACTCCATTTTGCGGCAGGTAACACCCTGGAGCACCGCACAATGGAGTATTTTTTGTGTAACCCTCCACAGCAAATGCCTCAGCTCCAGGTTTGGTGGATACAATGCTTAGTTCATAATGGCTAAACAGACAAAAGGCGCAAAGGCTACCGAAGAAACGGTTGCAGTTGTTGCAGAAGTTACGGAAACAGTAACCATTCCTGTAGAAGAGACAGGTGAAATCACACCCGAAGTTGTAGAAATTGCCGTTGAAGCAGAAGTTGCTGTTGAGACTGCGGTTGAGGCTTCCGTTGAAGCAGAAGTTGCTGTTGAGACTGCGGTTGAGGCTGCCGTTGAAGCAGAGGCTCCTTTAGCCCCGGCATTCGAAGGATCAAACAAAGAGACGGAGGACGAAGACGGAGAATTAGACTTATCCGTTACCTACGAAGACGAGCCTGTTTTTGATTGGGATGTATATGAGAATGGCTTGAAAGGTCGTTCAGAAGAAGCTTTGGAAATGGAAAAGCGGTATGAAGCCACTTTGACTACTTCTGTAGAGCATCAGGTAGTTAACGGAGTAATTGTCAATATGACGGATCGCGACGTAATTATCGACATTAGCTCCAAGTCCGAAGGAGTGGTATCCATTAACGAATTCCGATACAACCCTGACCTGAAAGTAGGGGATGTCGTAGAGGTGTTGGTGGACAAGCAAGAAGATAAATTGGGTCAGTTGGTACTGTCTCACCGCAAAGCACGCTCTATTAAGGCATGGGATCGCGTGAACGATGCCTTCTTGAGTGAGGAAATCGTACAAGGCTATGTAAAGTGTCGTACGAAAGGGGGTATGATCGTCGATGTATTTGGATTAGAGGCATTCTTGCCAGGTTCTCAAATCGATGTGAAGCCTATTCGTGACTACGATATTTTTGTTGACAAAACGATGGAATTCAAGATTGTTAAAATCAATCACGAGTTTAAGAACGTAGTAGTTTCTCACAAAGCCCTGATCGAGGCGGATTTGGAAGAACAAAAGAAGAATATTATCGGCCAGTTGGAAAAGGGACAAGTGTTGGAAGGTGTGGTTAAAAACATCACCAGCTACGGTGTCTTCATTGATTTGGGCGGCGTAGATGGCCTTGTGCACATCACGGACTTGTCATGGAGCCGCATAGCTCACCCATCGGAAGTGGTTGAATTGGATCAGCGCTTGAACGTAGTTATTTTGGATTTCGACGAGGCAAAGACTCGTATCCAATTAGGACTGAAACAACTGCACGCCCACCCATGGGATGCATTGACTACGGACGTCAACGCTGGCGACAAAGTAAAGGGCAAAGTTGTGGTACTGGCAGACTACGGTGCATTTGTTGAAATTCAACCAGGTGTAGAAGGATTGGTTCACGTATCAGAAATGAGCTGGGGTACCCATTTGCGCAGTGCACAGGACTTTGTGAAAGTCGGCCAATTAGTAGATGCTGTAGTGCTTTCTATTGATCGGGAAGACCGCAAAATGTCCTTAGGGATTAAGCAGCTTACTCCAGATCCATGGACGAACATCACTTCTAAATTCCCGGTAGGATCAATTCACAAGGGCACCGTGCGCAATTTCACGAACTTCGGTGTTTTTGTAGAATTAGAAGAGGGTATTGACGGATTGATTCACATTTCTGATTTGTCTTGGACAAAGAAAGTGAAACACCCTTCAGAGTTTACCTCGGTGGGAATGGAGTTGGAGATCAAAGTGTTGGATAT
>CAMDTE010000014.1 GCA_945907425.1 Owenweeksia hongkongensis DSM 17368
ACTCCAGATGACGACGGCATTGTTCCAAAGGATTCGCGTCATTATGCGAATGCCCGTGTCATTGAATATCCCTACCTACGTCAAGACGATATGGTTTGGTCTACCCGGTATTGGGAACGTATCGACATTCGTGAGAAAATCAATCATCCCCTCTATTACCCTGTGAAGCCTCAACCGGACCGCAAGTCATTGTTTGATGTAATGAAAGACGCTATTTTAACAGAAGGAACCATAACGCAAGTGTTCCGTGACGATAAGTTTGAGCGTCCCATGACCACACAAGAGGTATTCGGTGTACTTTCTCGCGTAGACACCATTCGCGATCCAGACGATCCCTCTATCATTTTGGTGGTGGACACCATCGAGATCAAAGCCCCAAATGTGGTGGCTTGGGATATTAAATCCGATTGGTTTTTTGACAAGCAACGAGGCGAAATGAAAAACCGCATCATTGCTATTTCTCCACGTATTCAAGAGCCAGGTGGCGCAAAAGAGGAGTACAATCCTTTTTGGATTTGGTTTCCCGATGCGCGTCAGGCCATGGCAACGAATGTCGCCTACAATCCTCAAAACAACAATCAACGCATGTCCTACGATCAAATTTTCCACATGCGCTATTTCAATTCTCGTGTGTTGAAGGAGGATAATACGTACGATCGGAGTATCGAAGAATACAAAATGAACAACCCTATGGGCCAGCTTTTGGAAGCTCAGCAAATCAAAGAGAATTTGCGCAACTTCGAGCACGATTTGTGGGAGTATTGATGCCTTGTTTTTATAGTAAAACCGCCCCAGTATGGGGCGGTTTTTGTTTGTAAAAAGCGGTGGAAACCCTTTCCCCTCCTTTTGACCTTTTGGTGCTTGGGCAAGGCTTTGCCGGGAGCGCACTGGCTCTTCAAGCCCATTGGGCCGGGTATCGGGTGGGCGTTGTGGATGATGGACAACCGCAATCCGCGTCTCGCTTATCCTCTGGATTACTCAATCCCATCATATTGCGGCGAAGACGAATGGTGGACAACGCTTTGGTTCGATGGGAAACGGCCGATGCCTACTACAGGAAATGCGAACATCTGTTGGGTCGACCCCTTTTCTACCGCGAGCCCGTGGCCGAACTCATCACCACGCCGGAAATCGATCATGCCTGGACTCACTTGGCCGAGAGGGATGCCTTTCAAAGCCTCATGGAAGAAAGGACTACTTCTCATTCCTATCAAGGGCTAAAGTCTTGCCGCCTCGGGACCGTAAAAGCCAGCGGTCGTTTGGATTCCCCTGCCTATCTGCACGCCGTTCGTTCCTTTTTTGAAGAAAAAGGGCAATTCAGCGGCGAGAGGTGTCAACACATAGGCCCAGCGAAAGACAACACCTGGGTGACCGACACGGGTTGGAGCGCGCCTGTGGTACTTTTAGCGCAGGGTTATCCGGCCCAGCTCACGGAATCTCTTTTTGGTTCCCTGGAATTTCTCCCTGCGCGCGGAGAAGGATTGGTCGTTCGGCTTCCCTATTTGCAGTTGGACAGGCCCATTCATGGGAGTTTCTTCTTGATTCCTTTAACAAACAAGCCGGAGCAATTTTTGGTTGGTGCTACGTTCGCCTGGGATGCCATTGATTCCCCACAACCCACCTCTTTGGGGCGCGCGACTTTGATAAAATGGCTGGAGAGCGTGTTGACCCCTGCCGCTTTGGAAGGCCTAGAAATCCTAGACCAATGGAGCGGAGTTCGTCCAACGCGTCAAGACCGAGAGCCCGTCGCGCGGTGGCATCCGGAGAAAAAAGGGCTGGGGATACTGAACGGTATGGGAAGCCGTGGAGGGTTGTTGGCGCCTAGTCTCGCTTTGGGCTTACTTCAAGAAGGTGTTAGACAAGGCTATTTACCATCGCCCCTGGAGCCAAAAGGAATGACCAAGTGAATATAGGTGGAGCGGCTCAACCGCAAGACCATCGGACCTAGCAGAAGCAGGGAACCAAAAAGACATCCTATGGTCTCCCACATGCCCAAACCGCCCCAGACGGAGGCGATGATATACGTGGCTACAAAAATGGCTACAGTATAGGCATAGGAAACGTACATCGCCCCGTAAAAAAAATTGGGTTCCGGCTCGTAAGACATATTGCATTTTGGACAGCGTTTAGGCATATCCGTTATCCGACTCAAATGATAGGGATTGGGATCATGGAATAAATCTCCTTCATGGCAATTGGGGCATTTGCAGTGAACAATGGCCGCTAATTTTGATTTTTTTCCGAACAAGGGCATAAGAAAATACTTTTTGCAAAGGTATTCAACGCCTCGAGCCGTTGTGTTACTTTTGTCACCGCAATGCTGAGTGTAAATAAATTAAGCCTCTCTTTTGGAGGCTTTGATCTTTTCAAAGACATATCCTTCCAAGTCAATCCAGGAGAACGTATTGGATTGGTGGGTAGAAACGGTGCGGGTAAATCCACCTTGTTGAAGCTTTTAGCCGGGCGTATGCGCGCGGATAGCGGCAATGTGAACAAACCATCGCAGTTTAAAATCGGGTTTCTTACGCAAGATATTCCTCCAGTAAAAGGAACGACTGTGTGGGAAGAAGCCGCTTCAAGCTTTGAAGAAATCAAACGGTTGGAAGCTGCCTTGGAGGAGCAAACCCATGCAATGGCCACGCGTACAGATTACGAGTCGGACAGTTATATGGTTTTGATTGAGGAATTTCATCACAACCAAGAAGAATTCAATCGGTGCGGCGGATACACATACCAAGCCGATTTGGAGCGCGTTTTGACCGGATTGGGATTTTTATCCAGCGATTTTGAGAAACCCTTGGATACCTTCAGTGGCGGTTGGCAAATGCGCATTGAATTGGCCAAAATTCTTCTGCAGCATAATGATTTGTTGCTGTTGGATGAGCCTACCAATCATTTGGATATCGAAAGTATTTTATGGCTCGAGAAGTTTTTAGCGGAAAGTCCACAAGCCATCATTTTGGTGAGCCATGACCGCACCTTCTTGAACAATGCTACCAATCGCACATTGGAAATCGTTTTAGGAAAGGCGTATGATTTCAATGTAGCCTATTTTAAATATTTGGAACTCCGGGCAGAAATTCGGGAGAAACAGGCTCAAGCCAAAATCAATCAGGAGCGGGAAATCAAGCACACGGAGGACCTGATCAACCGATTTCGAGCGAAAGCGAGTAAGGCTTCCTTTGCACAAAGTCTGATCAAAAAATTAGACAAAATGGAGCGATTAGAGGTCGATGAGGAGGATACCCGAGCCATGCGATTTACTTTTCCTCGTGCGCCTCACTCCGGCAAGGTGGCCGTTCGCATCCAAAATATTAAAAAAGCCTACGGGCCAAAACAAGTGCTTCGCGGCTTCGACATGGAAATGGTCAGGGGGCAGAAAATTGGATTTGTCGGGCAGAACGGGCAGGGAAAATCAACCTTGGTTAAAATTTTAACAGAGGGGCTGGATTACAGCGGAACCTTGGAATGGGGACACAACATTTTAATGGGGTATTACGCGCAAAATCAGGCCGAGGTACTGGAAGGGAATAAAACCGTTTTGGCTACCATTGAAGATGCGGCCCCGGAAGAAATACGCAAAATGGCACGGAATCTCTTGGGTCGTTTTATGTTTGCCGGGGACGATGTAGATAAGAAAGTGCGCGTACTCAGTGGTGGAGAGCGCGGTCGATTGGCTTTGTGTCAATTGATGCTTCATCCCATCAATTTTTTGGTGTTGGACGAGCCTACAAACCACTTGGACATGCGGGCAAAAGATGTTTTGAAACGCGCCTTGTTGGAATACGAGGGGACTTTGGTAGTGGTATCGCACGATCGTGATTTCATGGCGGGGCTGTGTGATATTACCTATGAGTTTAAAGAGGGAAAAGTGCGGCAGTATTTGGGGGGTATAGAGTATTTCTTGGAGCAAAGACAATTGGACTCCTTCCGTTCGTTGGAAAAAGGAGAGGTTGGTCCTTCCAAACAAACTCCCCAACAAACCTCTACAGCGGGAAAGGAAACCACTCCAAAGTCTACGGGGCAACAAAAAGAACTTGCCAAACAGCTGCAAACCGCCCATTCCAAAACCGAACGAATTGAATCGGAAATCGCTGCGTTAGAATTGATCATCAATGCGATGGACGAATCGTTGGCGGACGCGCAGGCGTACCAAGAGGTATTGTCAAAAAACCCGAAGGCCTTTGAGGAGTATCAAGCCCATCAGGCCCAACTGGCAGAGAAATATGTCCTTTTGGAAGATTCTCTGGTTGAGATGGATCGATTGGAAAAAGTCTTGCAGGAATAACTTGGGGATAAAATAGGCTGGTTACCTTTACGTATGGCTTTTAAACCTCTTTTTGTGCGGTACGCATGTACTTTGCTATCTGTCTTTGGAGGGACGATTATCGCACAACAAACGCCCACCCTTGTGGTTAGTTTGGTCGTTGATCAAATGCGCGCTGAATATCTCTACCGTTTTGAAGATCAATTCACGGGTGGTTTACAGCGGCTTCTGAAGGAGGGAACTGTTTTCAGAGAATGCCATTACAGTTATGTGCCCACGTACACAGGGCCCGGTCACGCCAGTATTTATACAGGGACAGATCCGATGCATCACGGTATTATTGGGAACGATTGGTTTGATCGGACACGAGATAGAATGGTGTATTGCGTAGAGGATCCCGATGTGACACCCATAGGAAGCAGCAATCCGGCTTCCAAACGATCCCCTTTATTATTGCAATCCACCACGTGGACAGACGAACTGGAATGGGCTACGCAAAAAGCATCCAAAGTATTCGCTTTTAGTTTAAAGGACAGGGGTGCTATTTTGCCGGCTGGCCATTTCGCAGATGCTGCTTTTTGGTACGATGATCAGATCGAAGGATTTGTGACAAGTTCCCATTACGCATCTGAATTGCCGAGCTGGTTGGCGGCGTTCAATGCGGAAAAACCAGTGGCTCGCTTGATGCAGGGCCTACAAGAGCCCCTCGGTCATGGAAGATTCAGCGGACCCGATGCCTCACTCTTTGAGAAGCGTTTGATGGGCATGGGTCCAAGGGTGTACCCCTTGGATTTGGCGGCCGTCTACGCTGCAGGAAAAGGGGATGCAATTCGTCGTGTTCCGCAAGGAAATTCCTTGCTTTTCCAAGTAGCCAAAAGGGCCATCGAAAAGGAACAATTGGGTAGGCATGCGCAAACAGATGTATTGGCTTTGAGTTTTTCGACTCCGGATTATATAGGTCATGACGTGGGAACGCGCGGCAAGGAAATAGAAGATGTCTATTTGCGCTTTGATTTGGAATTGGGGGCCTTCCTAGCCTATTTGGATGCTGCCGTAGGGAAAGACAATTACCTTGTGACACTGACCGCAGATCACGGAGCGGCAGACAACCCCGGGCAGATGCGTGCAATGGGCATGGCGGATGCACAAGCCTGGAATGATGCCGATTTTGAAGCCTCTTTGAAAGAAGCTTTGGCCCCTTCGTTTGCCATTTATCCTGTGCGCACTGTGTGCAATGATCAGGTGTATGTTCTGTCTGAATTTCAAAAACCAGAGGTATTAGAAAAAATAAAAACAGCCCTTTTGTCCCACCCTGCCGTTGCACATGTCTTTACCTCCGCAACGCTTAGTAACTCATCACAAGAAGAGGTTTCTTTGCGCTACAACGGAGCGAATAAGTTCAGTGGTGATGTCTTCTTTGCTTTAAAACCCGGTCATTTATTGTATTCTCAAACGGGTACAACCCATGGATCCGGATACAGCTACGACACGCACGTCCCACTCCTTTTTTACGGTAAAAACGTCACGTCGTCCCAAGTCTACCGCACGGTCAAAGTAAAAGACATCGCTCCCACTATGAGTCATCTTTTGCACATTGCTCGTCCCAGTGCGTCTACGGGCGAACCCTTGAAAGAGGTGTTGAAGGGAAAAGAGAAAACGAGCAGCAAAAAAAAGCGCCGCTAAGCGTTTCGTACGTTCTCTGGAAGAGTGGCCACAGGAATAGGGCACATTTTGTGTTGGTTGGCGCGGTTAAGTCGTACAAAAATAGCCATCACTTCTTGCTGCCGAGTGGACCATTCCGGAGAAAGTGTTATTCCCCTCGACCTTTCCTCCATGGCCCATTCCAATTCCGGATAAGAGGCGCCCATCTGGTCTTCATCGGAACGATCATCGTGCCACAATCCATCGGAAGGCGGAGCGTTAAGAATGGATTCCGACACCCCCACAAAACGCGCCAATAGGTACACTTCCGATTTTGTTAAGTCTGCAATAGGGCTGATATCCACACCCCCATCCCCGTATTTTGTAAAAAATCCTACGCCAAAATCTTCTATTTTATTCCCAGTGCCAACCACCAAGGCCCTTCTCGTTTGGGCGTGTGCATACAATGTCGTCATTCGCAACCGAGAACGCGTGTTGGCCAAAGCCAAATGCGTCATCGGGTTCGATGCGTCCAAACCAAGAGCGCTGCAATGCATGTCAAAGGTGTGGGTCAAATCCACTCGAAATCCTTCAACTTTTGAAAAGCGCTCTTTCAGGTTATGGATCCCTTCCCACGCGCGATCCACATGGGATTGGGGTTGATGAATGGGCATTTCAATACAGGCTGTGGGCAGGCCCGTTTGCGCACACAAAACCGCTGTCAACGCCGAGTCCACTCCACCCGATACACCTACCACAAAACCGTCCACGCCTGCCTGTTCTGCATACTTTTTCAACCAATCCACTAGGTAGATGTTGACTGCCGAAGCGTTTAGGGGTGTACCTTTGTCATTCATGAGAAGCACAAAGGTAAAGCGCTTTGGGCAGGCAGCCCTTTTTTCACTTCTTTTTGCGGGAGGCTTGGGTTGTCAATCCAACGATCCGTTTCAGCCAGATACCGATGGGGTGCCTAACCGCATGGTATTGCACAATGCGGCGAATGCCTTTTTTGGGTCTGACCCCGATGATTTGGCCGCCAATTTGCCGGCGTTACACAAGAATTTTACTCCCTTTTTTGAAACCCTGAGCGACGATCAATTCTTGTTCTTGGTAACAGACCCTGGCCTGCGCTCCTTATATGCTGATGTGAACATAGCCTTTCCCGACACCAATGCCCTGCACGAGAGCATTCGAACGGGCTTTACCAGAATGCGCTCCGCCTTTCCAAGCGGGTCTTCTGTTGCCGTCACCAAGGTGTACCCTTATGTAAGCAATCTAGATCAGTACCCTGTAATCGTCAGTGATTCTACCTATGTTTTTTTAGCATTGGATTTGTTTTTGGGCGCCGATCACCCCGCCTACGCGCAGCAATCCTCTTATTTGGCGTACGCACACGAGCCACGTTTTGCAGTACCCTCTCTTTTTCAAGCCCTGGCACAAGAACGCGTGAGAGAAAAGGAGGGAAGTCTTTCTCTGGTCGACCAAATGCTGTACTGGGGCCGCATTTTATGCATTACCGAAATGTGTATAGGTTCAGAAAATGCGCGCAATATTTTGCCCTACACCCCGGAACAATGGGCCTTTTGTGAAGAGCATGAGGCCGAATTGTGGCGCTACTTTGTTGAAAATCGACTCCTTTTTGAACAAGGTATTGCCGTGGACCGTCGTTTCATTGATCCCGCCCCGTTCAGCAAATTGCAGACTTCCTACGACCAGCAAATACCGGGTATGATAGGAAGGTGGTTAGGCTATCGCTTGGTCAAGCACTACATGACAGAAAATCCCGAAGTGACTTGGTCTTCTTTGGCACAAATGACTGATTCGCGCACCCTTCTCAACGAAAGCAACTACCGCCCATGAAATCTGAAATTAGATTGGACATCCAATTGGATGAGAACAAAGTACCCGAGTCCATTCATTGGACCGCGGAAGATGGCGGCATTGTGAATGACCCCGCTCAAGCCATTTTATTGAGCTTATGGGACGACCGTACCCAAGATACTTTGCGCATTGATCTGTGGACAAAAGATATGGGGATAGACAACATGAAGCGATTCTACCACCAAACCTTACTTTCTATGGCCGATAGTTACCAAAGGGCAACAGATGAAAAAGAAATGGCGGACGATCTCAGGGATTTCGCACGCTATTTTGCGGAGAAACAAAAAGGGGTATAAGGGACTGAATATACAGCAGTACCTCTTCTCTGCCTTTCCCCGTTTCTGCACTTGTGACGTAATGGGGAGGCATTTCTTCCCATGATTCCAGCATTTTACGGGTGTAATTTTCTACTACTTTCGCCTGAGCTGCACGGGTTAATTTGTCTGATTTGGTGAAAAGCAAGGCAAAAGGAATCTGCCATTCCGCCAATTTGGCCATAAAGGCCATGTCTATGGCTTGAGGATCGTGTCGCGCATCGACCAAAACAAAAACGGAAAGCAAATTTTCTCTGTTTCGCAAATAAAACGAAATCATTTTTGAAAATTCCTCTCGCAATGTTTTACTGACTTTGGCATAACCATAGCCCGGTAAGTCTACCAAGTACCACGCCCCATCATCCATGGTGAAATGATTGATGAGTTGTGTTTTTCCAGGCCTCTGGGAAGTTTTTGCTAAATCTTTGACACCCACCAATTTGTTGATCAATGAGGATTTCCCCACATTGGAGCGACCAATAAAGGCAAATTCTGCCCGAGTGGGAGGCGGGCATTCCTCCACGCGTGAACTACTCTTCAAAAAAGAGGCTTTCACCTGAATCAAGCTTTCTCTTCTTGAGGGATGTGCGTTTTGAGCCATTGCTCCAAAATGCGATTGAATTCTTGGGGATGCTCCATCATGGCGGCATGGCCGCACTCATCAATCCAATGCAATTCAGACTGTGGAAGCAGTTCATGGAATTTAACGGCTACATCTGGGGGCGTAACGGTATCTTGTTTTCCCCAAATCAAACAAACAGGCACATTAAACGAAGGCAAATCTTCCGCCATATTGTGCCGGATGGCACTTTTGGAAATGGCCAATGTCTTGATAGCTTTCATTCGGTCATTCACAATAGCGAAGACTTCATCTACCAATTCTTTGGTTACTACATTTTTTTGGAAAAAGACATCCTTGATGCGTTCTTCTATGTAATTGTAATCACCTCGGCGAGGATAGGTATTCCCCATAGCGCTTTCGTACAAACCGCTGGAACCAAACAATACCAAGCCATGGGTTCGGGTAGGATACATTTTTTGAAAAATCAACGCAATATGTCCGCCCAGTGAATTTCCAAGGAAAGTAGCCTTTTCTATCTTGAGATGATCCACAAATTTCTTGACCCACTGAGTCAGTGATTTGACAGATGTTGTGGGCAATGGCATAGAATACAAAGGCAAATGAGGCACCAATACCCTGTAACCAACGGAACTGAAATACTCCACTTGGTCGTGGAAATTACTGATGTCACCCATCAGGCCATGCAAAATAATCAAAGGAGATCCTTGGCCTTTTTCCCAGTATTCAAACTCACCGCTTTGTACGAGTGTATTCATTCGTTGTTTTATTGAAGTTGCAAAGATACGACAATGGATATTGAGGGTAGGTACTGTCCTTTATTGTACAAAAAATTCCATCTCCTGGATATATCAACAAAACCACTTCCATCGGCAGAGCAAAAGTTATCAACATTGTGGTAAATTGTGGTAAAAAGTGGGAGAAGTCTATTAAATTTGAAGTGTATTTATCTTTTATATGTTGCAATTGATCGGAGTTTATGAGTGCAAGATGGACGCGAAAGGTCGCGCTCCCATGCCTTCTGCCTTAAAAAAGCAGCTTGCGCCGTGGGCAGATGCTGGTTTTGTGCTCAAAAGATCCGTCTTTAGTCCCTGCCTAGAATTGTATCCCATGAGCGAATGGAATGCCGTTATGGGACAAGTAGGACAATTGAATCGTTTCGTGAAAAAGCATGCCGATTTCATCCGCATGTTTACCGCAGGAGTAAAACCTGTCGAATTGGACGGAGCGGGCCGTATTTTGATTCCAAAAGACTTGGCTAGCTATGCTAGACTCTCTGATACGTTGGTTTTTTCCTCTACCCCCTTTGGGCTGGAGATTTGGAACCGAGACGATTACGAGCGCGAAGTCCAAGCCAACGAGGCAGACTTTGGCCAACTCGCCGAGGAGGTGATGGGACGAATCAATGACCGGCCAAACGATGTATCATAAGCCGGTACTTTTTCACGAAAGCTTAGAATTGCTGGACGTACGCCCCTCTGGCGTCTATATAGACGCTACGTTTGGAGGAGGTGGGCACAGTCGCGGTATTTTGGAACGATTGGGGCCAGACGGACGATTGTTTGCCTTTGATCAAGATCCAGATGCAGTAGTTAATACTCCGGAGGATACGCGGTTTACGCTTATTCGGAGCAATTTTGAACACCTCGGGCGATTCCTTCGTTTCCACCAGGTGGACAAAGTAGATGGGATATTAGCGGATCTGGGCGTGAGTTCTCATCAATTTGATGTAGCCTCTCGGGGGTTTTCCTTGCGGGAAGACGGCCCATTGGACATGCGCATGAATCCGGCCGTGGGTCAATCCGTCGCAGAATGGCTACAAACAGTGGATGCTCATGAATTGGCGAAAACCTTGGCCGTGTATGGAGATGTGGTGCATCCTATGCGGGTTGCGAAAGCCATTTTGACCGCCCTGGAAGGGGGCCGAATGAACCGAACCGGCGATCTAGTGGCCGTAGTGGAGCCCTTAGCGCCTCGCGGAAAAGGCCACAAAGTGCTTGCTCAAGTTTTTCAAGCCTTGCGCATCGCCGTGAATCGGGAAATGGAGGTTTTGGAAAAATTCTTGGTGCAAGGAGCAGAGCAATTGAAAACGGGTGGGCGTTTTGTGGTCATCTCCTACCACAGTCTCGAAGACAGAAGAACGAAAGTCTTTTTCAGGGAGGGGTTGCTCGACGGGGAAGCTCCACGCGATACATTCGGCAATCGACTAGTGCCTTTTGCTCTCATCACTCGGAAAGCCATCGCACCTTCCGCGCAAGAAATGATGGATAACCCTCGTTCCCGCAGCGCCCGTTTGCGTGCGGCGTCCAAAATCCAACCCTTTGGATCCCCGTCGCCATGAGTCACCCTAAAGGAAACAAGAAAATGACGATTGCGGATTTTATCCGGGGTTCCTTTGTGGGACAAGAGTGGGTTTTGCGCAATTTACCCTTTGCCTTTTACCTCACGGTACTGGGTCTTGTTGCTATTCGTTGTTCGCACCAGGCCGATGAAAAGATTGCCGAAATACAACGAAAAAGTACGGAACTCAACGAACTGGAAAGCCATTATTTAGAGACGAAATCGGCTCTGATGCAGTGGGGAATGGAAAGTCATGTCCAAGAAAAAGCCATGGAACGCGGATTGGTGCCAAGCCGGAAGCCGCCTGTAAAAATCGAAGTGAAGGAAGATGAATAATCCCAGACAGCACTTCAATCAAGGCGCCACTTTGCTTTCCGTCTTCATGGGTTTATTGGCCATTTCGGTCATGGTGCAATTGTACAACATCAGTTTTGTAGAAGGCCCCATTCTTCGAGAGAATGCCAAAGTGCAGCGCATACAAGAGCGCGTAATCCCGGCCAGTCGGGGCAATATATACAGTGCAGATGGTCAATTACTGGTTACTTCCATGCCCGTATACGATGTGTATTGGGATGCCGTCGTCGTGACGCAAGAGCGAATGGACACCTTGCTCGCGGGATCCATGCGGGATTTAGCGCGCTTTCTTCCAGAACGTACCGCTGGACAATGGGCAGGCTATCTGCAAAGTCAATACAAAAAACAGAAGCGGTATGCGCCTATCGCAAAGGATCTCAGTTTTTCTGATGTTCAAAAGATAACCTCCTTGCCCTTTTTTGATGGGAATACCAACGAAACAGGGTTGATTAGAGAGGAAAGACACCAGCGGATTAGGCCTTTTGGCGGTTTGGCCTCACGCACCATAGGATACGACAGGCCCGATGCGAAAACAGGTTTGGAAGGAACTTTTAGCGATAAGTTGCGCGGAACCAACGGAAAACGCACCATGCAACATTTGGGCGGCACTCGTTGGAAGCCCATAGAAAACGGATACGTGACGGAACCGAGGAACGGAATGGATGTTGTCACCACCATAGACGCACGCATGCAAGACATCGCACACCGCGCCCTGCTCAAGTCATTGCGTAAAAATGCAGCTGATCACGGATGTGTCGTCCTTGTGGAAACATCCACCGGGAAAATACGGGCTATTGTCAATCTCGGAAAATCAATAGATGACTCCAATTACACTGAAACGGTCAATTATGCGGTGTGGGAGGCCACTGAACCTGGGTCAACCTTCAAATTAGCCTCTGTGATGGCCGGATTAGAGGACGGTGTCATCGATACGGCTACCCTAGTCAATACAGAAAATGGTGTGTACACCGTGCAAGGAAAAAATGTAAAAGACTCGCATCAAGGTGGTTACGGAACAATTTCTGTGGCGAGAGCCTTGGAATTGTCTTCCAATACGGGGATAGTCAAAGCGCTGTACCCCCATTACGCCAAGCGTCCACAAGATTTTGTCGATCGACTTTATAAATTCGGATTGGCTGACAAAACCCAGGTGGAGTTGCTGGGAGAGTCTCTACCAAAAATCCCCAAGCCATCCGACAAAGGTTGGTCCGGTACCACTTTGCCCTGGATGATGTTTGGATACAATGTGCAAATCACACCCCTCCAGACCTTGATGTTTTACAACGCCATTGCCAACGAAGGCAAGCTGCTCAAACCATTGATCGTGGAAGAGGTTCGGGATCGAGGCACCTCTGTTTATAGTGCGGAAAAAGAAATCGTGCAATCGGCCATCGCTTCCAAAGAAACCATTCACAAGCTGAAGGAAATACTAACGAATACTGTCAAACGGGGAACGGCGGCCATCATCGATTCGGATTCGCTTGCCATGGCGGGAAAGACGGGAACCTGTCAATTGGAATATTGGAACAAAGAGCGCATGGGACACCAAGCTAGCTTTGTGGGATTTTTTCCGGCGGACAATCCTCAATACAGCTGTATTGTGGTGATCAATCGCCCTACTCGCGGAAATATTTATGGGGGAACCGTTTCTGCGCCTGTCTTTAGAGACATCGCCTTGGAGGTAAACAAACTTTCTCCAGCTCCCTATCAAGTGGCGGCCGGCATGCTGAAAGAAGGGCCCACTGGCTGGGCTCAAAAAAGTCAAAAAACACAAAAAAGTGTCTTGCAAAAAGCAGCGGTTCAACTAAGCCGGAACATTTTACCCTCTTTTCATGGATTACCCGGTCATGAGGTCATCGCACTCTTAGAAAATGCAGGATGGGTAGTTCGTGTGAGCGGTGCAGGCAGAGTAAAGGAACAATCCGTGCCCGCTGGAAGTCGTTTTCATCGCCCAGGAACCCTTGAAATTTCGCTCGGATGAAACTGCTGCGCGATCTCATCAGAAATGTTCGCATAGAAGCGACATCGGGACCTATGCATTGTGCTATTTCGGGCGTGCAAGACGATTCCCGAAAGGTCACGAAGGGTACTCTTTTTGTCGCTGTAAAAGGGGTACAGTCAGACGGGCATGCCTTCCTTTCGGCAGCCATCGATGCCGGGGCTTGTGCCATTGTGTGTGAAGACTTGCCCGCAAACAGGCCCCCGCATGTGGCTTTTGTTCAAGTGAAACACGCGGCAGAAGCGCTAGGGATTATTGCCGCTCATTGGTACGATAATCCTTCCAAGAAACTGTCCCTCGTGGGAATCACAGGAACCAATGGAAAAACAACGACGGCTAGCCTATTGTATCAACTCTTCCGGGCATTGGACCGCAAAACAGGATTGATCTCGACCGTAGTCAATTGTGTCGATAAAGTCTGTTCCCCATCCACCCATACGACCCCTAATGCTCTCGTTTTGCAAAAGTTATTGGCAGAGATGGTAGATGCTGGTTGCCGTGTTGCCTTTATGGAGGTGAGTTCCCATGGCTTGGTACAACAACGGGTTGCGGGTGTTCATTTTTCCGGAGCCGTTTTTACCAATATCACGCACGATCATCTGGATTATCACGGAACCTTTGATGATTACATTTTGGCCAAGAAAGGGTTGTTTGATGCGTTGGGAAAGGATGCCTTTGCCTTATACAATGCAGACGATCGTCACGGAAAGACGATGGTAGCCCATACCAAAGCAAAAATTTATTCCTACGCCCTCAAAACACCTGCCGACTATAAAGTAAAGGTGTTGGAAAGTCACCTACACGGACTCCTGCTCAACATACAGCAAAAAGAATGTTGGATGCGCTTGATCGGCGAATTCAACGCCTACAATGCGGCCGCCATTTTTGGGGTAGCTGATTTGCTGGGCATAGAAGAATCGCAACTGCTGACCACCCTCAGCGCACTGCAATCGGTGGGGGGTCGTTTTCAAACCCTTCGATCGACAGGAGGAATCGTTGGCGTTGTTGACTACGCTCATACGCCCGATGCGTTGGAAAATGTATTGAAAACATTAGCAGAATTCAGAAAGAACAATGCAGCACGAGTCCTAACGGTGATCGGTTGCGGAGGGGATAGGGACAGAGCCAAGCGACCTTTGATGGCGCAAATTGCAGCCAACCTCAGCGATGTAGTGATTTTGACTTCAGATAATCCCAGGAGCGAAGATCCTGCCGCCATCCTGGCCGAAATGGAAGCGGGATTGGACTCGCTTCAAAAGCGGAAATCCATCACCTTATCCGATCGGAAAGAGGCCATCAAGTTGGCGTGTCAACGAGCCGATGCAGGTGATATCGTTCTGGTTGCCGGAAAAGGACACGAAACGTACCAAGAAATTCAAGGCATTCGTCATCCGTTTGACGATGTAGCCGTGCTCAAAGAAACCTTCACTCTTTTGAATTGCTAAGCCCATGTTGACTGAACTATTTCTCTACTTAGACCGCGCATACAACCTACCCGGTGCAGGTCTGTTTCATTTTATCACTTTCCGAGCGGGATTCGCCATTTTACTGGCCCTCACTATTTCTCTCCTCTTTGGACGTCGATTGATAGACGTGTTGCAGCGAATGCAAATCGGTGAAACGGTTCGAGATTTAGGTCTAGAGGGGCAGCTGCAAAAGAAAGGTACGCCGACCATGGGTGGCCTCATCATTTTAGCGGCGATTTTGATCCCCTCGCTTTTGATTGCCAAGTTGGACAATATTTACATCCAATTGCTTTTGCTTACCACCGTTTGGATGGGCATGATTGGTTTTATTGACGATTACATCAAGGTTTTTCGCAAAAACAAAGAAGGGCTGCGCAGCATTTTTAAAATCATTGGCCAGGTAGGATTGGGAGTCATTGTGGGTATTGCTCTGTACAATCACCCCGATGTAGTGATGAAGGAAGAGCTGCCTTCCGATAGCCACGTGCAATTGTACGGTGAAAGCGGTAAATCCATGCCAGCCTTTGGAGCGGCAGAAAAAAGCCTCAAAACAACGGTTCCGTTTTTAAAGCAAACCAGTTTTGACTACACAGAAATGATCACTTATTGGAACGAGGATTGGGCTCCTTATGCGTGGCTCGTTTTCATTCCTATCGTGCTGTTCATTGTGACCGCCGTAAGCAATGGCGCCAACCTAACCGATGGATTGGACGGATTGGCGGCGGGATCCTCGGCCATCGTTGCCTTTGTTCTCGCCATTTTAGCCTATGTGTCCGGTTCCGTTGTATTTGCCAGTTACCTGGACATAATGTACATCCCTTTTTCGGGTGAAATGGTTGTCTTCGCCGCTGCCTTTTTGGGGGCGTGCATTGGTTTTTTATGGTACAACACATTCCCTGCACAGGTGTTCATGGGCGATACCGGAAGTCTTTCCATCGGGGGAATTATTGCGGTGTTTGCCATCGCCATCAGAAAAGAGTTATTGATTCCCATCCTCGCCGGGATTTTTTTGATAGAAAATCTGAGCGTGATGGTACAAGTCGCCTACTTCAAATACACCAAGAAAAAATACGGTGAGGGGCGGCGCGTTTTCCTTATGTCACCCTTGCACCACCACTACCAAAAGAAAGGATACCACGAAGCCAAAATTGTCACACGTTTTTGGATTATTGGCATCTTACTCGCCATTTTCTCCATCATTACCCTGAAACTTCGCTGATTCCATGCGCTCTGTTCCGTACACTTCCCTAGTCATTCTCGGCGGCGGCGAAAGCGGCGTAGGCGCTGCCATTTTGGCGAAAGAGCGCGGACATGCGGTATTTGTATCAGACGGAGGATCGCTGAAGGAGAAATACAGAAAACAGCTGCAGCAAGAGGGCATTGCCTTTGAGGAGGGTCAACATTCAGAGGAGAAAATTCTTCACGCCGATTTAGTCATCAAAAGTCCTGGCATTTCGAACCAATCACCTCTCCTCAAAAAAATCGCAGAAAAAGCGATTCCTGTTTGGTCTGAAATTGAATTTGCCTTTCACTACACCGATTCGCCCATACTCGCGATCACAGGAAGCAATGGCAAGACCACCACAACCTCGCTGCTCTTTCACATTCTCCGCCAAGCGGGGAAGGACGTAGGACTGGGTGGAAACATCGGCGCAAGCTTTGCTCTCCAAGTAGCGCGCCATCCGAAACCCCTGTACGTTTTGGAAATCAGCAGTTTTCAATTGGACAATTGCTATTCCTTTCGTCCAAAAATAGCCATACTCGTCAATATCACCCCTGATCATTTGGATCAGTACAATCATCAATTGTCGCAATACGCTGCCTCCAAAATGAGAATTGCCCAAGCGCAACAGCCAGAAGATTACTTCTTGTTTTGCGCCGATGATGCAGAAACAAACAGAGCGATGATAGCCCACCCTGTGCGGGCTATTTCCCTTCCTTTTTCCTTACACACTGCGGCGGACAATCAACCCGGCGCCTTTGCATTAACCCCCACTTCATACAGAATAACACTACCCAACACACTGGAAACCATGAGAATAGAAGAATTAGCCTTGCAAGGAAAACACAATGCCTACAACTCCCTCGCCGCAGGACTCGCAGCCCGTCTGATGGATGTTCGAAAAGAGGCCATTCGTGAAAGTTTGGCGCACTTTGAGAGCCTTGAGCACCGGTTGGAGCCGGTAGCTACCATCCATGGCATCCACTTTATCAATGACTCAAAGGCCACCAATGTCAATTCCACTTACTATGCTTTGGAGAGCATGACCCATCCCGTGGTTTGGATTGTTGGGGGGGTAGATAAAGGCAATGACTATGCGGAACTGTTGCCCTTGGTAGCATCGAAAGTCAAGGCCATCGTTTGTTTGGGAATAGACAACAGCAAACTACTGGATGCTTTTGGAAACGCCCATGTCCCGGTGGTAGAAGTCCGCAACATGGCCGACGCCGTCAAGGCCTCCTATCATTTTGCCGGCAAGGGAGATGCGGTTTTACTTTCCCCTTGTTGCGCCAGTTTTGATCTTTTTCAGAACTACGAAGACAGAGGCCTTCAATTCAAATCAGCCGTCCGTAGCCTGTAAGCCATGCGCCGCCTACTCAAACGACTTTTCCAAGGAAACACCATTGTCTGGGTGTTGATGTTTGCGTTGGCCGTATTTTCTTTTATGCCCGTATTTAGCGGGAGTAGGAGTTTATACCATCACTTCATTTTTATTCTATCCGGAGCATTCATCACCCTTGTGGTCCATCGACTTCCGAGTCGATTTTTTAGTCCTTTTTCCGTTTTAGCGCTGGGATTTGGCATTGTTCTGTTGGCTTTTGCCTTGGTACAGGGACAAACCATCGGAGGAGCCAACGCTAGCCGATGGGTAAACGTAGGCGGGATGAAATTTCAACCTAGCGCCTTGACTAGCCTCTTCTTACTGGTCTACTTGGTGCGGCAGTTGGTCCGTAACGCAGAGAAAACGTGGACTTTTAGGTCCTCCGTTGTTCCTATACTATTGCCGATTGCCGTTGTATGCGGCCTGATTCTCCCGGCGAATTTTTCCACTTCCGCCTTGGTGTTTTTCAATGCAAGCGCCGTTTTACTGATAGGAGGATTCCCTTTCAAACACTGGTTCAAGATGGTGGGAATTGCCCTTGTCTTTTTGACCTTTTTTATAGGAATCGCCGTGACTTTTCCCGACTTGTTCAGCAACCGCGTCGATACGTGGAAATCTCGACTGGACAGCTATTTCCATCCAGAAAAAAACGAGGACACCTACCAAATTGATATTGCAAAAATGGCTATTGCCGAGGGTCATATCACAGGCCAGGGTCCAGGAAGAGGTATTCAAAAAAACTTTTTGCCTCAAAAAAATACAGACTTTATCTACGCCCTCATCGTGGAAGAATGGGGAATTCTTGGAGGTACTGTGTTGATCTTTGGTTATCTGTGGCTTTTCTTTCAGATATTAAAAGTGGGACAAAAAGCGGAGACTGCTTTTGGACACCTCCTCTGTGTGGCCATTGCATTTTCCATCACTTTTCAAGCATTGATCAATATGGCGGTTGCCGTCAATCTATTTCCGGTAACGGGTCAAACATTGCCCCTGGTCAGCGAGGGGGGAACTTCTATTTGGACAACCTGTCTTGCGTTGGGAATGGTCTTGAGTGTTTCCCGGGGGAAGGGTGACAAAACAGAAGCCGAAGGTGCCTACGCATTGGGGGGTGAGGAGTCCGTACTTGAGGCAGAACGAAATACACCTACGGCATGAGCAAAGCCCTCACCTTTATTGTATCTGGCGGAGGAACAGGTGGGCATATATTCCCAGCCGTAAGTATTGCCGACGGAATAAAAGATCGTTTTCCGCACGCCGAGATATTGTTTATTGGTGCCTTGGGTCGGATGGAAATGGAACGGGTTCCATCGGCGGGTTACCCCATTGTGGGTCTGCCTATATCCGGTTTGCAAAGAAAACAATGGGCCAAAAATTTTTCTTTGCCCTTAAAGATAGTAGCCAGTTTATGGAAGGTTTACCGCACGCTGCGCCGGGTTCGGCCCGATGTGGTTATCGGAACCGGTGGTTACGCTTCTGCACCCACCCTTTGGATGGCTCAACGCATGGGCATACCGACGGTGATTCAAGAACAAAATTCATACGCCGGTATAACCAATCAATGGGTAGCTCCTCGGGCCAAAGCCATTTGCGTAGCCTACGGCGGCATGGAAAAATGGTTCCCCTCTGACCGGGTATTTCTCACGGGAAATCCTGTTCGAAACGTTGTAGCTCACTTAGCGGATGCTCCCCAAAAAACGGAAGACAAAAAACACGCAGCATCTGCCCTGGGTTTCGATCCCAACAGACCTTTGGTCGTCGTGCTCGGAGGCAGTCAAGGCGCTCGCGCCATCAACCAAGCCATCGAAAAATGGGCACCCCTCTGGTTGGCCGATGGGATTCAGGTTTTGTGGCAATGCGGCGCGCTTTACAAGACGGCTCTTCAAAAATCCATTGTTCCACACCCAGACTTGCAGTGGACGCCCTTTTTAGACGACATGCTCACCGTATACAAAGCGGCAACGCTCGTCGTTTCCCGTGCAGGAGCCGGCACCCTTTCCGAACTGGCCTGTGCTGGACTCCCCGTTGTTTTGATCCCATCCCCCAATGTGGCAGAAGATCACCAAACACACAACGCGCAAGCGCTGGTAGATAAAAACGCCGCTGTCATGGTGCGAGAAAAAGACATCCATACGGTGGATTCAGCCGTGCGTCAATTGATCCAAGACGAGGCTCGTCGGGAGGCCTTGGCAAGCGCTATTCGCTCATTGGCCAAGCCGCGGGCAACAGAAGAGATTGTGGAACATATAGTGCAGGCATTGTAATGGGAAGACCGCTACCCCCCGTTCAGACTGTCTATTTCTTAGGCATAGGAGGTATAGGCATGAGTGCTTTGGCTCGGCATGCTTTAGCTTTGGGATGGACAGTCGGTGGATACGACAAAACACCGTCTGGATTAACCGATGCCTTGCAATCAGAGGGGGCTTGGTTTACCACGAACGAGCAACTCAGCGGCCTGCCTTCCGTTTTCAATCGTCCCCAAGAGGTGTTGATCGTGTGGACTCCAGCCATTCCCGCCAATCACCCTCAATTGATCTATTTCAAAAACGAAGGATTTTCTTTGTTCAAAAGAGCGGAAGTCCTGGCGGCATGGGCCAATGAGGGAATTTGTGTAGCCGTCGGAGGAACCCACGGAAAAACCACCACCTCCAGCCTCTTGGCGTGGATATTACACGAAGGCGGTACGGGCGCTCGTGCCTTTCTAGGCGGAGTGGCAACCAACTTTGGTACCAATTGCATCGAAGGAACGGGACCAATTACGGTGGTAGAAGCGGATGAATTTGATCGATCGTTCTTACACTTATCCCCCTCCGTCGCTCTTGTTACTAGCACCGATGCAGATCACTTAGACATATACGGAACGGCGGAAGGCGTTCGGCTTTCCTTTGAAACCTTTGCGCAGCAGACCCTACAACAGGGCGGACGATTGCTGGAGCGTTCCGGGCTCCACTTGGGTGGAATTCCGTACGGTGTAGAGGACTCGTCCTTGCCCTTTTATGCCGACAATTTGCGCTTAGAAAACGGAAACCAATGGTTCGATTTGCATTTACAAGAACACTGCTTTTTCGGGGTCCGCGCGGGACTTCCTGACCGTCACAACATTGAAAATGCAGTGGGCGCTGCCGCAGCGGCGTTCTTATTGGGTGTCCCTTTGGATTCTATCGCCGCCTCAATTGGCTCTTTCCGAGGCGTTGCGCGTCGATTCGATGTGCAATTGCACTCAGAAAAGTCCATCTACGTGGATGACTACGCACACCACCCTACCGAGATTCGCTCGACCCTTACCGCGGCGCGGCAATTGTATCCCAACAGGGCACTTACGGTCGTCTTTCAGCCCCATTTGTACAGCCGTACAAAAGATTTTATGCCCGAATTTGCAACGGCTCTTTCCTTAGCCGATGTGGTGTTTTTACTTCCTATTTATCCGGCGCGTGAATTGCCCTTGGAAGGCATCACCTCGGAGGCATTGGCCGCGCTCATGCCAACCCGTCCACAGGTTTTAACAAAAGAGGAAATGGTCCAAAAAGTGGCGGAAATCCAACCGGTTTTGCTGATGAGTTTGGGCGCTGGAGATATTGATCGATTGGTTGCGGACTTCAAACGTGTCCTCTCATGAACCCAAAAATTCACCGAGTTCTTCACCTCACCAGCTGGATTGTTGGAGCTGTTTTGTTTTTACTGCTGGCGGGAGCTGCGGCATGGTCCCATTCTGAACGGCCCGTACCTAGACTCCTAGTCCATGTATTTACCCCCGTCGGACAACCCTTGTTACTGTCTTCAGATCTTTCCGACATTTTGGCGGAAGAAGGGGCTCCTTGGACAGGAAAATCGGGAAAAGAAATCAACATATCATTGTTAGAAGAAAGGTTGAACGACCACCCTCTTATTGACCGGGCCGAAGTATTTTCAACTTGGGATGGAACTATCCATATTCAAGCCTATCAAAAAACTGCTAAAGTGCGTGTAATTCAAGGAGATAAAAACTTTTATTTGGATCAAAACGGTTCGGAAATGCCCCTTTCGGTGCATGCTTCCGCATCGGTTCCCGTCTTGACAGGCGATTTGGACTCTGCTCGTATGCAGCAAGGATTCCTGCTTTTGACCCGCGCCTCTCAACACAAAGCATTTCCGGGTGGGTGGAGCGGCTTAACGGTAGATTATTTTGGAATGTTTACCGCCTATCCCCTATTGGCAGACCATGCCCTTTTGTGGGGTCGACCGTTGAAATTTGACGAGAAAGCCAACAAGCTTTCTGTTTTTTATAGTTACATGGCACAAGCTGGAGAATTAGACAGTTTAGCCACCGTCAATGTTCGTTACCACGGACAAGTTGTTTACACCGCAAAATAAAAGAGACAAAATGAGTAAAATTGCAGTCGGACTCGATATTGGAACCACAAAAATTGTGGCCATTGTTGGCAAGCGCAATGAATTCGGTAAAATCGAAATCATTGGGATGGGCAAAGCCCCCTCGTTAGGTGTTCAGCGCGGTGTAGTCACCAACATTGTGCAAACAGTGGACTCCATCCAACGGGCCGTGGCGATGGCAGAGGAAGATACGGGCATGAATATCAAAAGTGTCGTGGTAGGCATCGCTGGACAGCATATCCGTTCCTTACAGCACGCCGACTATATTACACGCGCCGAGGCGGAATCTGTTATTGAAGATATTGATCTGGACCGATTGACAGATAACGTGCACAAATTGGTCATGAATCCAGGCGAGGAAATCATTCATGTTTTACCTCAAGAATACAAGGTCGATGGGCAGGCAGAAATCATAGAACCTCGAGGAATGTATGGGGCTCGTTTGGAAGCGAGTTTTCACATTGTTGTAGGTCAGGTGACCAGTATTCGAAATATCGCTCGGTGCGTTCAAAGTGCCGATTTGGAAGTAAGCGACATCAGTTTGGAGCCGCTTGCCTCTGCAGAAGCCGTTTTGAGCCAAGAAGAAAAGGAAGCGGGTGTCGTTTTAGTCGATATCGGCGGAGGGACGACGGATGTGGCCATTTTCAAGGACGGCATCATTCGACACACTTCGGTTATTCCTTTTGGTGGCAACATGATCACCAACGACATCAAAGAAGGGTGCAGCATCATTGAAAAACAAGCTGAACTGCTGAAGGTAAAATTTGGCTCTGCTTGGCCTGGAGAAAATAGAGACAATGAAATTGTCAGCATTCCCGGACTCAAAGGGCACGACCCCAAGGAAATCAGCTTGAAAAACTTATCCAAAATCATCCATGCGCGGTGTTTGGAAATAATCGAGGCAGTCTATGGAGAAATCAAAACCTACGGCCACGATCAACCCCGTAAAAAATTAATTGCCGGCATTGTTTTGACCGGTGGGGGCTCCCAATTGAAGCATATCAAGCAGCTCGTTGAGTATGTGACGGGTATGTATACACGGATTGGTTATCCGAACGAACATTTGGCAGGTCAGGCAGACGGTGAAGAGATTTCTAGCCCCATTTATGCCACTGCCGTTGGTCTTTTGATGCAGGGATTGGCCAAGTCGAGGGGGGAAAATATGGCCGTGGAACCTTCCTTGGAGGGAAGTCTTGTTGTCGATTTACCTCTGGATTCTGATGGAAAAACGGAATCGCCCCTGGGAGAATTTCCAGGACGAACCCCGGAAGATGCCCTTTCAGAGGAGGAGGAAGAAAAACCGGACGAATCCCAAAACCCTAAACGCCCCAACTTCTTTGAAGTGTGGGTTAGCAAATTTGTAAAATTCATTGGTGAAGAATAATGAGCGAAGAACAGTACACAAACCCCGCAGACTTTACCTCTGGTCTGCATTTTGACCTCCCCAAAAATCGATCTTCCGTGATCAAGGTGATTGGCGTAGGTGGAGGAGGAAGCAATGCCGTGAATTACATGAAAATGTCCGGTATCAATGGTGTGGATTTCATCGTCTGCAACACAGATTCCCAAGCGTTGGAATTCAGTCCGGTAGAAACTAAAATTCAATTGGGCGTCAACCTAACGGAAGGATTGGGTGCGGGAGCCAACCCAGAGGTGGGTGAGCGCGCGGCCCTGGAAAGCCTGGAAGATATTCGGTCTATTTTAGGCAATCAGACCAAAATGCTCTTCGTAACGGCCGGAATGGGAGGAGGAACCGGAACAGGGGCGGCGCCGATCATCGCCAAAATAGCGCAAGAGATGGGCATCTTAACGGTAGGAATCGTTACCCTTCCGTTTGCTTTTGAAGGCTCCATTCGCGCTCGACAGGCAGAGCTGGGAATTGAAAAGTTACGGGCTCATGTGGACTCTTTGATCGTTGTGAACAACAACAAACTTCGGGAAGTGTACGGTAATCTCGGCTTCAAGGCGGGGTTCACGAAAGCCGACGAAGTATTGGCTACCGCTGCACGCGGTATTGCCGAGGTAATTACCCATCACTACCGTACAAATATTGATTTACGCGATGCGCGCACAGTGCTGGCCAGCAGCGGCACGGCCTTGATGGGCTCGTTTCAAGCCGGTGGATCCAATCGCGCAATCGACGCGATTACAGGCGCCTTGGACAGCCCTTTGCTGAACGACAACCACATTCACGGTGCAAAAAACGTATTGCTTTTGATCGTTTCAGGCAGTAACGAACACGAAATTACCTTCGATGAGATTGGGGAAATCAACGACCATATTCAACGAGAAGCAGGAGGAAATGCCAATATTATTATGGGAATCGGCGAGGATTCGTCATTGGGTCAAGCGGTTCAAGTAACGGTGGTCGCCACTGGATTTGCGGCCAATGCCATCAGCGCAGGTTTGGCTCCCAAAGAAGAGCCCAAAGTGATCTTCCCCTTGGATGGTTTATTATCGACCGACACTGCTCCCCGTACCGCCAACGGACATTTGATTCAACAGGATTTATTCGGCGCAACCTATGCCCCCATGCCCGAAGAGTTGAAGGAAACACCATCAGACCTTACTCCAAAAGGTGAAACAGAAGACGATTTCATCTTTTTGGATGTGCCGTCTTTGGATGTATCGGTGCTAGAAGAAGCGGAAGAGCCCGCGGCAGAATTAGAGGAATTTGAGTCGCCTTTTGAGTTGAGTATGGAAGTGGCTTTCACGCTCGATAAATCAGCTCCAGCCACTGTTATAGAATGGGATTTGCCCCTCTCTTCCGTGGCCGCTGTGGAGTTAGATTCTCCCCTTCCAGAAGAAGCAGCGCCCATCGCTAGTTTTTCGCCTGTGGAGGAAGTGCGGGTACATACGCTGGATGATTTATTGGCCCTGGAAAGAGATTTGGGTCTGCGCGCACCTGTTTCACCGAAATCCGTCGTTGATCCTCATTTGCATTTTGAGGTGCAAACAAAGCCGGCAGAAAGGCACCGGGACACCATGGAGGCATCAACCCTTGTTGACCCTTTGGAGCAACGTATTGAAGACGCAATGGAAAACATGGCTATGGAACGCCGGAATTACTTGCGATCCTTTAACCACACCTTTAAAAATAGGCAGAAAGATTGGGCTGCAGATACGGAATCTGTACCCGCATTTCAAAGACAAGGAGTGCCTATCGCCCCAGCAAATTATTCCCAACAGAATCCTTTAGGGCAAACTGGGCTGAGCGGAGAAGGAGCCACAATTGAATTTCGGCAGCACAATAGCTTCCTTCACGACAACGTCGATTGATATGGCCACGTTAACGGAACGATTGTCCGACGATTTGAAGCGCGCTATGAAGGCGCAAGACAAAGTGCAATTAGAAACGGTTCGGGCTATTCGCGCCGCGTTGTTATTGGCCAAAAGCGAGCCGGGGGCACAGGGAGAGGTATCGGAAGCCGAAGAAATAAAATTGCTGCAGCGGTTGAAAAAGCAGCGTGTTGAAAGCGCAACTATCTATCGCGCACAAAACAGAGTAGACTTAGCGGAAACAGAAGAAGCGCAATTGAAATGCATCGAGGCGTACTTGCCCAAACAAATGGATAGTGCCGCATTGGAAGCGGCTGTGAAAACATTACTCCTTCAAATGGATGCCAAAGGACCCGCCGATATGGGCAAAGTAATTGGCGCTGCCCGATTGGCGCTGGGAGGCCAAGTGGACGGAAAAGATCTGGCGGATACTGTGAAACGCTTGTTGTCTCAATAATTTCCGTACAACATACGGAGAGAAATCATAGCGCCCGTTGAACCACCGGCCCATTGCCAGGGAGTAACATAGTGGACACTGAGGGAAAAAGGTTGGAATTGGTAATAAAAACGCACTCCCGCATGCGCCTCGGAGCCGGCTACCCAAGTCATCGCATATCCCGTTCCCGGAACAATAGTGTGGCCTTGAAAGGAGTGCGCTCCGCCGCCTACAAAGGCACCCAACAGAGAGGCATCCGCTTGTGTTGATCCTAATCCCATATGCAAACTCGTCGTCAATCCCCATTGGGTGGAGACTCCGGTAGAAGATCCTTGGTAAAATCCCAAAGAGACAGGGCTTTCTAGTGAGATAGCCCCGGCGTTGGAAAAAGGAAGCACGAAGCGTGG